>NZ_JAEFCE010000059.1:0-28508 GCF_016406055.1 Vibrio sp. IB15 | reverse complement strand
AGCTGATCAGATCGTAGCTTCTTGATTTGGTTCCATCGATTTACGCAACAAAGCCCATTGATGACAAACAAAAATCAGCCGTACGATACCACAGCAAAAACAGACAAAGTGCGTATCTTTAGTTTACTGGCTTCGATTGACACACCAGTATGTAACCAACAAGCTCAGGATCTTTCTAACTTTGTAAAAGCAAACCCTGAACTGACAGATAACATTGAATTTATCGGCCTAAGTGCAGACACGACTTTCGCACTGGATCGATTCAAGAATGAGAAAGGTATTACAGACAACCTAACTTTGCTTTCAGATGCCAAAGACCACGTTTTTGGTTTTGAATCAGGCACACAAATCAACGAGCTTGGTTTATTGGCTCGTAGCACATTCGTTGTCGATAAAGACAACAAAATCGTTCATATTCAGCGAGTTCCAGAGCTGACTATGATTCCAGATTTGGACAAAGCTGTTGAAGTAGCGAAAAAATACTTCTAAGCAAAGTAAACCAGTGGGCAACTTAGGCTTGCCCACTTTGATTACCCTTCTTACTTCCCGCAAATTAATAGCTCGAATACATAACTTAAAGATTATTTGTAAGCTCTATCAATACATAACTTACAAAGGCTTACTAAGAGAAAATACCATTTCTTGTAACATGCGAGCTTTATTGCTTGCAGATAATTTGGTTCTCTATGATAAATAAACTTATTATTCCTACTCTTGTTGTTACAACAATGCTTACTGCCTGTGGCGGCGGAAGCGGTGGCGGTAACAATAACAGTGCTTCAAAAAATGTCATTGACGCATCTAGCGCCAACTCAGTGGTTAGCTTGGGCAACAATTTCTCGCTGCAATTCAGCGTAAAGTCGATTAAAAATGGCGCAGACAAAAACGTGAACGTTGATATTACCCAGTACGGTAATAACCTAAAATCGAGCGGCGGTTTTGCTCAAGTTCATGGTATCCCAGAGCGCAACTATAAGACTCAAAATGACGCAGACATTACGTTTACAGTAACCGCAACAAACTCGTCTGGTAAAACATATGACGTTGAAAACTTTAATATTTACTACGAGAACTTCAACTCAACCACAACACCAGAAAAACTTGCTGTTGCGAAAGTCGAAAACAACATCAAGAACATCATTCTTTGGAAAAAAGCCGACACCGTAACCATCAACAAGCAATTCATCATCGATAGCACTGGCGACAAGTTTAATATCGACCAGATGAGACCGATGAACCTTTACGTTCGCGTGGGTAACACCCTAAGTAACGCTATCCAATTTGTTCCAAGCTTTGCTCAAAGTGCTTCAGAGACGTTCGCTCGTGTACCAACGAGTGATTGTTCTGTTATTTCAGACACAACAGGCAACTTGCTTAACAATGGCATCAAGCAACGCAGTTGCGTAGAAGCTCATGGTTACAAGATCCCATTACTGATCGAAGACAAAACACAGAATGACGGCACGGCCAAAGTTGCGCACGTTAAGAAGATCATGCAGTTCTACCTTGATAACTTCCCAGCTGAAGTGACCAAGGCGATCTACGACAGCAAAGCTGCGATGGCGTTCTTTTACGATGATGATTGGGCTAACAGAGGTGCGGGCGATTACTTAGATGAAAACTACCGCTTCCAAGATCTATTCGCGACTGAAACGACAGATACTACAGCAGGCGAAAACAAGCCGGACTTAGCAAATCAACGAGACGCTGCGTTTGAAGAGATCATTCACTTTGTACACGACTACGGTGTGATGAATTTAGCGGTGCAGTCACCTTCATCAAAGTGGGGTGTGATGCAAAAAGAACTCGATGAGCTGAATGAAAAAGCGATTCTTGCGGGCTCTTACTTTCCAAATGGAAAAGACTCGACGATTGTTGAAGCTGACCTAGACGCTGAGTCATACGATCAAGAATACCTAGCGTACTCTCTGTACGCTTACTACGACGTAAACTACAAAGGCTACAGCGCTCAAGAGCTAAGTTCCGCGACATTCACAAAGCTTCAAAAGAACGACCCTGCGATGGTGAAGTTTATGGAGAAATACTTCCCTACTCGCGCCAATCTAAAAGCGAAGTTCCCAGGTTACCCGAACAACTAGCACTCAGTGCCTAAGCCTCCAACTAAGAGACACAAAAAAGCCGAATGTGATGACCACATTCGGCTTTAAATTTACGCTTTAGTGCTTACAGCTTGAAGCGACTGATTTCGCTCTCTAGCTCGTGAGACAGTTCAGACAGCTGAGCTGCTTGCTCTGCCGCTTGGTGTGCTTCGTCTGCTAGCTCGTTAGACACGTCACGGATTCCCTCAGTGTTACGAGTAATCTCAGACGTTACAGAAGCTTGTTCTTCTGCCGCAGAAGCAATCTGTGTCGCCATGTCGCTGATACGTTCAACAGCAGCATGAATTTGCGTTAGGCTTGCAGCCGCTGAGTTTGCGTCATCAACACTGGTTTCAGCCAGAGTACGGCTGTCATTCATGATGCTAACCGCTTTGCCTGTTGTACCTTGTAGCAATTCGATAGTCTGTTGAATCTCTTGTGTTGAACCGTGTGTACGTTGGCTCAGAACACGAACTTCATCAGCAACAACCGCAAAGCCACGACCTTGCTCACCTGCACGAGCTGCTTCAATCGCTGCGTTAAGTGCAAGTAGGTTTGTCTGTTCAGCGATGCCTTGAATGTTAGACAAGATAGCGTTGATGCTATTACCGTGTTCTTCAAGCTCTAGGATTACGTTCGTCGCAATCTGAACTTCTTGAGCAAGGTTTTGGATTGAACTTTGAGTCTGTGTTACTTGACCAGTACCGTGCTCACACGCACCAACCGCTTCAGATGAGTTCTGTGCCGTGTGGTCTGCGTTACCCGCGATCTCTTGTGTTGCCGCTGCCATTTCGTTAACAGCCGTTGCAACCATGTTGATTTCGTCTTGTTGCATCTGGATGCGAGCGCTGCGCTCTTCCGCTTGTGATGCAGTTTGGCGCGCTTGGTTACCCAATGCAGCAGACACTTCACTTAGCTTGATCACCATTGTGTGCATGTTGCCCACAAAACGGTTGAAGTTTTGTGCAAGCTGACCAATTTCGTCGTCGCTCTTTGGCTCAAGACGCTGAGTAAGGTCACCTTCACCTGAAGCGATCTCTTCAAGTGCCGCAGAAACTCGGTTTAGGTCGCGGAATAGGAAACTCACCAACCAAGAAGCCAGTACGATCACGATAAGCGTGATCACTACAGCAGTCATAATAAGCTGAGTAAGTAGTGTTGAGTGGTTTGCTTCTTCAGTCGCTCGGTCCATCTGAACCGCGAAGATCCAGTTAGTGTTTGGTACTTTCGTGAAGTAAAGCAGCTTCTCAGCGCCACGTTCTTTAATGATCTCGATGCTACCAGTACGCACTGCGTTCTCGATAATAGGCATAGAGATGTCATTAGAAAGCTGGCTTACTGGCTTCAGGCTTAGTGCTGAATCTGGGTGCGCTAGGAATGTGCCGTCAGACGCATCGATTAGCATTGCGTGAGCATTGTCACCCACATCTAGGCTGATAACGTCATTAACCAATTGATCGATAAGTACGTCAGCACCTACCACACCAACAAGTTGACCATTGTGACGAACTGGTTCTGCGATGGTTACTAGTAGTGCTTTAGTGATTGCATCTTGGTAAGCCGTAGTAATGATCTGCTTACCTGCTGCATTTGCTTCTTGGTACCAAGGGCGTTGACGTGGATCGTAATCTGCACGATTACGTTCAGGGTGTGAACGGTACATGCCACCTTCTGGTGTACCTAAAAAGATATCGTCAAAACCACCCGCTACGCGAGCTTGCTTTAGGAAAGGAACAACATCGCTTTCTCGTGAAAAGTCATTAAATGCTGATGCGATATCCGTGCGAATACCAATCCAGTTTTTAATACCTTCAGATGCTGCTTCTGATACGCTTTCAGCTCGTAGGTATACGCCATTACGAGTCTGTTCAAATAGTTGGTTTGCTGATAGCCAGGTCAACGCTGTTGCCATAACTATAACAGCAGATAGGCTAGCACCTATTAACTTCTGTTTTAGTGTTAGTTTCATGTCAAAGTTTCACGAGTGGTGGGAAATCCCGCGCATACTACCCAATATCAGTATTAAATTCGAGCGATTTCACTATTTAATATTGGAATATATTTTTATGTAAACCATAGCCTTAGCTTATGCCAATTAGTTGGCATAACGCCAAATTCAAGGCGCTATTAACGATATGGTTATTACAAAATATTTCAGATCCTATACGATGAAGTATGTATAGAAACTGTCATGAAAATAGATAGAAAAAAGGCAGGTGAGTCTCCTCACCTGCCTTCGTATTATTTATCGTTCGACTGTATTTATAACACGGTCGATTCACGCTTTTATGAGCTAGCGTTTTTCTGTACGCATACCCATTAGCAAGCTCACACACATCAATAACAGAATGATGGTGAAAGGCAGCGCCGTCGAGATAGCACCAGCTTGAAGAGCTTGTACTGCTTCAGTACCACCAACCCACAATAGTGCCACTGCAATCGCACCTTCAAGGAACGCCCAGAACACACGTTGAGGCACAGGTGTATCAACTTTACCACCCGCGGTGATGCTGTCGATTACTAGAGAGCCTGAGTCAGACGATGTAATGAAGAATACTAGAACCAATACAACCGCAATGATTGAAAGCAGAGTACCGAACGGCAGTGCATCAAACATTTGGAACATTGCTAGTGATACATCCGTTAGGCCGTCTTGACCAAGAATACCAACGTTATTCACGATTTGGTCAATCGCCATGCCACCGAATACTGACATCCAAATGATAGTCACTGTAGTCGGTACAATCAGTACTGCTGTGATGAACTCACGAACGGTACGACCTTTAGAAACACGTGCGATAAACATACCTACGAATGGAGACCATGAGATCCACCAAGCCCAGTAGAATACAGTCCAACCGTGCATCCACGTTTCATCTTCGCGACCGTGAGGGTTACTTAGCGGAATGATGTTTTCAATGTATGCCATCAATGTTGTTGGGATAGAACCTAAAGTCACCGCGTAGCCGATTAGAGCCACTAAGATAAGCAGTAGGAAAGCAACCAACATGTTGATGTTACTGATAACTTTAACGCCACCATCAATACCACGAAGTACTGATACTACCGCCAATAAAGTCACCGCTGTAATCACAATAACTTGCAGCCCTAAGCCCGCTTCAATGCCGAATACATGCTGAATACCACTTGCCGCTTGTTGTGCACCCAGGCCAAGTGATGTCGCCAAACCGAATAGGGTTGCAAGCACTGCAAGAATATCAACAATGTGACCTGCCCAGCCCCAAGCTCTATCGCCTAAGATTGGGTAAAAGATAGAACGAATTGAAAGAGGTAATCCCTTGTTGTAAGAGAAGAAAGCCAGTGACAATGCCACTACACCATAAATCGCCCAAGGGTGCAGTCCCCAGTGATACATGGTTGCACCTAGTGCTAGCTTAGCCGCTTCTGGTGTATTCGCTTCAACACCTAACGGAGTCTCATACAAACCGGTGTAATATGCTGCTGGCTCTGCCACACTCCAGAACATCAAGCCGATACCCATACCTGCGGCAAACAGCATCGATAGCCAAGACATAAAAGAATAATCTGCCGTCGCATCAACACCACCAAGGCGGATTTTGCCGTACGGAGAAACAATCAAACCTAAGCAGAAAATTACGAAAATATTACCCGACCAGATGAAAAGCCAATCAAACGAATTGATAATCTGGCCTTTAACGCCATCTAGTGCAGCCTTTGCCGAAGCGGTATCTGTAATAAGAACACCGATCAGGAACAAAGCGATAAGTCCCGCACTGATACCAAATACTGGGTTATGAACATCAAAACCCCATTTTTGGACGTTATCTTGACCAACAGTGTAATCCGTACTGTCGATACTGTATTTATCTATACCTTTAGTCATTATCCCTCTCTACGGAATACTCATAAGGTCTATTGACCTCGTATCCCTTACTTACCTGTGACTTAATTACAAACTCGAACATACAATCCAAGTAGTACAAGTTATTGTCACAATAATTCAAATACTTGGATGTCTGAAGTTTAGCAGGTTAACTTATTGTTTTCAGTAAACCTGAATCAGTTCGATGGGTTTTGATCCAATATTCACGTAATTACTCAAATTGCTGGCGAAAAAAAGGCCGAACAAGTCGGCCGTTGTTTCAATAATACTTTTAACTCAAAGCATTTTGGTGCTTAACCAATTGATTTTCAGTTCATAAACCAAGCAATAAGCTTAGGCACATAAGCAATAATATGAATGCAAATGGCAGCGCCATAGAGACCGTTCCAGCTTGTAGTGCTTGAATAGATTCCGTGCCACCAACCCACAGTAGAACCGCTGCAATTGCACCGCCCATCAACGCCCAAAATACACGTTGTGGTACTGGCGCATCGACTTTACCGCCCGAGGTGATGCTATCGATAACAAGCGAGCCAGAATCAGATGAGGTGATAAAGAACACCATGATCAAACTAATCGATACTACAGAAAGCACAGAGCTCATTGGCAGCGCATCGTAAGTATGGAAAAGAGAAAGTGTAATATCTTGCAGACCATTCACACCAATTTCCCCCACCTTGTTCGCCACTTGGTCTATCGCGATGCCGCCAAAAATCGCCATCCAGATAATGATCACTGTCGTTGGGATGAACAGTACCGCGACGATGAATTCACGAATCGTACGACCTTTAGAAATACGAGCGATAAACATACCTACGAATGGAGACCAAGACATCCACCACGCCCAGTAGAATACCGTCCAACCTTGCATCCAAGTTTCATCACCACGACCATGGGGATTACTTAGAGGAATAAAGTTTTCGACGTAACCCATCAGCGCCGTTGGGATAGCTTTAATACCAGCAATGCCACCAGCAATCGTCACGAAAATCAGCAAGCCTAAAGCGACCAACATATTCACATTACTTAGCACCTTTACGCCGCCATTGATGCCACGAACAACCGACATTGTCGCTAAGAAAGTGACCACTGCGATAACAACCAGTTGCATGCCAATACCGCCATCGGTACCAAATACATGGTTAATACCACTTGTTGCTTGCTGAGCACCTAAGCCCAATGAAGTTGCAAGACCAAACAGTGTTGCAAGCACAGCAACGATATCAACAATATGACCAAACCAACCCCAAGTTCTATCACCTAAGATAGGGTAGAAAATAGAGCGGATTGATAAAGGTAAACCTTTATTGAAGGTGAAGAAAGCAAGTGCCAGAGCAACAACAGCATAGATAGCCCAGCCGTGTAAGCCCCAGTTATAAATGGTTGCGCCTAGCGCTAATTTAGCGGCTTCAGGTGAATATGCTTCGACACCTAATGGCGTTTCATACCAACCCGTGAAGTAAGCCACTGGCTCAGCCACACCCCAGAACATCAAACCAATACCCATTCCCGCGGCGAATAACATCGACATCCAAGATAGGTTGGAGTGCTCTGCTTTGGCATCATTGCCACCAATACGTATCTTGCCATACGGGGAGACAATGAGGGCAAAACAGAAAATAACGAAGATGTTTGCTGCCCACATGAAGAAACCATCGAAGTTACAGATGACTTTCCATTTGATTCCATCAAGCGCCGCTTTTGCGGTATCAGGGTCTGCAACTAGAAGTGCCAACAGGAAGATAATGATCGCTCCTGCACTGATTCCAAATACTGGGTTATGAACATCGAACCCCCATTTCTGAACGTTATCTTGTCCTACTGTATAATCGGTATTTTCAATACTGTACCTATCTTTTACAGGCTCCATGCTTCCTCTCTAATTTGCAGCGCACTGTTTGCAACATTGCATTCGGCGCTTGAATTTCGAAAAGAAGAATATCAACCTGTCGCAAAAATACTAAAAAAACCTCCACAAAGGAGGCCTAAATTACACATTTAGTAATTAAATTACACATTTAATGTAGTTTAGCGTAAGATCAGTCCACAAGCCCGGAACTGACCGCGTACTTAGCAAGCTCTGCTGTAGAGTGAATATCTAGCTTATGCTTAATATTTTGTCTATGGGTTTCGACCGTTCGATAGCTGATATTCAGTGCCTTCGCGACCTCTTTACTGCTCTCCCCTTTCGCGACTAATTTCAATACCGCTTCTTCACGTCTGCTCAATGGATTCTTCACAGATTGCGTCGGAGTAATTGGCTGAGTAAACAAATTCTGCGTTACTTTTTCACAGAAATAGGTCGAACCTTGATTGACGGTTTTGATGCCTGCACCATTTTTTCAGCCGAAATCTCTTTCAACATATAGCCGACCGCACCAGACTGCATCACCTTCATGATGTATTCACGGTTGTTATGCATGGTCAGCATCAACACCTTGGCTTCAGGGTCTTCTTCTTTAATCAGGTGGGTCGCATCAATACCATTCATGATAGGCATGCTAATATCCATCAGCACCACATCAGGGCGCAGCGTTTTCACTGTCTCAACCGCTTCTAATCCATTACTGGCTGTGCCTATCACGCTAATATCAGGCTCGAGTTCTAATCTCGCCATAAAGCCATCCAGTACGACTTGGTGATCGTCAGCAATCACAACTCGAATAACTTCACTCATTCATTAATCCCTCTAGTGTCAGTAACACTGTAATTTCCGTTCCGAAGCCAATCTCGCTCATCAGTTCAAAATCGCCACCGATGAACTCCACTCGCTCTCTCATGTTACGCAGTCCGATCCCTCGTTTCTCCATCGCTTTATAGGTATTGAAACCAACACCGTTATCTTGGATAAGCAGTTGCAACACGTTGCCAATTTGCTGAGCGATAACCGTTACCTTGGTCGCTTGCGCGTGTTTCTCTATGTTGTTCAATGACTCTTGCACCACTCGATACAAGGTCGTTGCGGCTTCTGATTTTAACTTACCCGGTTGAGTGCTAAATAAAGTTTCCACCTCAATACCGGAGTGCGCCTGAAAATCTAATAACAACGAAGACAATGCCGCTTCTAAGCCTATGTCATCCAGTGAACTTGGGCGAAGTTGGTGTGAAATGTGCCTCACCTCTTCAATCGCTCGCATCAGTGAATGCTGTGACTTATTCAAATGTGCTTTAAGGTCCTCACTCTGTAGCTTATTACCGAGTAGCTCTAAGTGACAACGACTCGACACTAATAATTGGTTAATACCATCATGTAACTCACGTGCTAGATGTTTCTTCTCGTCTTCTTGGAACATCACCGTCTTATGCGCCAGTTCTTTGAGGTTGTTATCGGCAATACGATGTTCATGCATGTTGATGGCTAAGGTAAGCACGATAATAACCGCCACCGTCACACTCAAAATCACCACAATAGAAAAGAACGTGGTTTCAATATTCTTGTTTATCTCAGCCTGCATTGAAGCCACTTCTTGGTGCACATCTTCAATATACAAACCGGTGCCAATCATCCAATCCCAGCGTTCTAGCCAAACGGCGTAACTCAACTTAGACACCACCTCACCCGTCGATGGCTTTTGCCATAAATACTGGTGAAATCCTCCGCCCGTTTGTGCCTCTCTTAGCAGGGCTTCTATCAGAAAGTCACCATCCTCGTCTTGCAGTTCAAGTAAGTTTTGACCAATCAATTCAGGCTGAATCGGATGAACTAAATTGGTTCCGTGGCGATCGTAGGCAAAGAAATACCCGTCCGACCCGTATCTAAGTTTAGACAATATGGCTCGAACTTCCGTTTTGGCTTGGGCTTCTTGGATGTCAGGGTCGTTGTAGATGTGCTCAATGGCATCGAATGCTAGGTCTACTGTGTCCTTGAGGGTGTTTTCACGTGACTTGATTAAGCTGTCTCTGAAGATTTCGACCTCTTTCGCGCCCAACGTTTTGGTTTGGTGTAACGAGATCCAACTAATACTCGCCGTTACCAATAGCAACGGGAGCAGCGTCAGCAAAATCAGTTTGGCTTTTAGAGGCATTCCTTTTCCTCACAAAAAACGGCTTACTGAACATCAATAAGCCGTTTTATTTTAGCAATTTATCGTTAACCCTTGAAACATATCATTCACATTCTTGGCGTCACTCACATTCCATAGAAGGCTGGAAATGCGAGAAGTGATCCAAGTACTAGGATCTGAATCAGAATGAATGGCATCACACCTCGGTAGATATCCTTCGTAGTTACGCCTTTTGGTGCCACGCCTTTTAGGTAGAACAGGCTGAAACCAAACGGCGGTGTTAAGAATGAGGTTTGCAGGTTCATCGCAATCAGGATAGCAAACCATGTCATGTTAATGCCCATCAACTCAGCAACCGGCGCAATGATTGGCACGATGATGAAACAGATCTCTACGAAATCGATGAAGAAACCCAGAATCAAAATCACTAACATGGTGATGATCAGGAAGCCCCACTTCTCACCCGGAAGCTGTAGCATCCACTCTTCAACCAGATAATCACCACCGGTATAAGTGAACGCCATCGAGAACGCAGTCGCACCCAGCAAGATAGCAAATACCATCGCCGTTACTTTCACCGTCTCTTTCGATGCGTCATACACCATCGACCAACTAAACTGACCGTAAAGCAGTGCTAATACCATCGCACCCGCGCCACCTAATGCAGCAGACTCTGTTGGCGTAGCCACACCCGCAAAGATTGAACCCAGTACGACAATGATTAACGCAAGAGGCGGAAGAATCGCTTTAAGTGCATCCAACACCTCTTGCTTACGGCTGATTGAATCGTCTCGCTCAATCGGTTGAGCCGCTTCAGGGTGTAACTTGGCATATATCAAGATGTAGAGGATATAAGCACCAACTAACATCACGCCCGGCCAAATCGCCGCTTGGAACAAGTCACCTACTGGCACACCTAATACGTCACCTAATAAGATTAATACGATGGATGGTGGAATGATTTGCCCTAACGTACCAGACGCACAAATGGTGCCGCACGCTAAGCCTTTGTCGTAATTGTACTTAAGCATTACTGGCAACGAGATAAGTCCCATTGCAACCACAGAAGCACCAACCACACCAGTAGAAGCCGCAAGCAGTGAGCCTACTAAGACGGTTGAAATCGCGATACCACCACGAACGCCACCAAACAGTCGTCCCATCGACTCAAGCAACTGCTCAGCAAGCTTGGTCTTTTGTAGAACAAGCCCCATGAAAACAAACAATGGAACGGCCATCAGCACCGTGTTTTCCATAATGGATTGAATTCGATATGGCATGAAGGCAAACATTTCAATGCCCTCAGCCCAAACACCAAAGATTAACGCGATACCACCAAAGGTGAACGCCACAGGGAAGCCAAGTAGAAGCGCAAACAAGGCTACGAAAAACATTACTATTCCAATCATGTTTAGCCTCTATTTGTTATTGGCATGGATGAGATGGGGATTAAAAATCTTGTTCAGTGAATGCAGGATCAAACCTACGCCACTGAGTGCCATTAAGAAGAATGACAGTGGGATCATGGCTTTGATGATCCAGCGATACGGCAGGCCACCGGGATCGCCTGAGGTTTCACCCAGTTCATAGCTCTCTTTGGCAACATCGATACCAAACCAAGCCACCAGCAAACAAAACGGCAGTAAGAAGATAAGTGTGCCTAGCAGGTCAATTATCGCTTGTGCTTTAAAGCTCAGTTGCTCGTAGAACACGTCAACTCGAACATGACCACCCGCTTTGATGGCATAAGGAACACCTAATAGGAAAACGGCTGAGAAAAGGTGCCATTCCATCTCTTGGAAGGCGATAGAGACATCGTTGAATGCATATCTCATGACAACGTCATACACGACGTTGGCGATAAGTAAAATAAACAACATACTGGAAAGCCATCCCAGTGCATCACCGATACGATTAAACAGGCGTTCAATATAAATTAGACTTCGCATTCCCGACTCCATGGAATTTGAAAAGACATCGTGCAGCGGGGTAACAAGCTGTTCGATGTAGAAAGGGTTCTTGGGCATTTAATTATTATGTTTAAAATGAACCCTCAGCTTATCCACTCTTAAATACTCAATAAGAAAAGCTTTGGGTTCATTTAACTTCAGTTCAACAACCGTCGATTATTTCGCTTGGCTATTTAGATAAGCTCTATGTGAAATATCTGTCCATGAACGTACTTGCTCTAGGTAAGCTGCTTGTGAAGCTTGAATCTCTTTTGCCAATGCATCTTTCTCAGCGTGCTCAGCAAGTAGGCGATCGTTCGCTTCTTTCAGTGCAGACATAACCTCTGGCGGGAAATCTTTTACTTGTACATCTGGGTACTCAGTCTTCATTGAAACCCAGTTCTTACCACTTTCATGCGTTGCTTGTGTGTACATGTCGTAAGCCGCTGTACGCATTGCAACACGCAGGATTTCTTGTAGATCTTCAGGAAGCTTGTTCCATGTACGCTTGTTCACTAGGAACTGAAGCTCTGAACCCGGCTCGTGCCAACCTGTGTAGTAGTAAGGCGCGATTTTGTGGAAACCCATACGTAAATCCAGTGATGGACCTACCCACTCTAGCGCATCAATCGTGCGACGCTCTAGAGACGTGTAAAGCTCACCTGGGGCAATGTTGGTCGGTTTAGCACCTAGCTCAGCAAGAATCTCGCCTGCAAAGCCTGGGATTCGCATTTTCAGACCTTGTAGATCTTCAACGCTGTTGATCTCTTTCTGAAACCAACCACCCATCTGGATATCGGTGTTACCACCTGGGAATGACATCAAGTTGTGTGGAGAATAAACCTGCTCCATCAACTCCATACCACCACCGTGATAGAACCATGCGTATTGTTCTGCAGGCGTCATACCGAAAGGCATAGAAGTGAAGTAAAGAGTGTTTGGAACTTTACCTTTCCAGTAGTAAGAGCCTGAGTGACCCATGTCGTATTGACCAGACTTAACCATGTCAAAAACGCCTAGAGGGGCTTTGTGTTTGTTCGCTGAATCGATTCGGATTTGCAGTCGACCATTCGACATCTTCTCAGCCATCGCTGCCATGTTTTTCGTTGCATCACCGAAAACAGGGAAATTAGGTCCCCATGTTTCAGCAAGTTTCAAACGATAAACCTTATCCGCAGCTGTTGCACCGGTTGCGACCAAAGCTAAACAAGCCGCAGCAGTTACCGCTACGTTTTTAAAAACTCGTGTAAGGGAATTAGAAATGAGACTCATGTTCACGTCCTTTGTTGGGTTAACACTCTTTCTTTGAGCATTTTTTATGATTCAACCTAAGAGTGCACCGCGATGAAGCAACAAGATATCAGGGAGAGCACGCACCCTGAGCTTGTGTAAAGGTACGTATTAGATCAAAGGATTAAGTAGAACTACGTAGGAGATAAAAGAATGGTAACGATTTTAAAGGACTTGAAGAATTCCCCCCGAAAATGCGTATTGATAAATACCTAAGTAGTTACAATGTACCCGTATTAACAATTGATTCCCATTTCGTGATGAAGCTCTAGTCGTTGCTGCATTTTAGGGAGAGTCATCCGCATTTATCGGTTGATCCGCCCTACTTTAGTGCTCGCTGATAAGAAACAAAATTGGAAGTTATCGTGAATCAGTTAAGAGGATATTTAGAATGGGAAAAGTAAAGGAGTTATTCAGCACCTTTCAGATACAAAAAAGCCTCGATAATCGAGGCTTAAAAACTTAACGAAGCGAATATCATCCCGTGGGATTAGATAGCTTTGTAGATAACCTTGTTACCTGCTAGCTGCTCTTTCGCTACTAGGTTTTCTTCAAGAAGTTTTTTCAATGCGCCTGTTGCCCATGAAGCTGCTTTCGCGTCTTCTTGACCAGCTGCTAGGCCGATACCTTTAGGGTTAATGCCTTCAGCATTGCTAACAACGATGTCTAGAACTTGTTGTTGCTTAGGAGTCAGTGCTACTGCAACTTCTTTAGTTGCTGCTACTGTTTTCTCTACCGCTGGTTTTGCTGCTACAGTTTTTTCTGCTACAACTTTCTCTGCGACAGGCTTCGCTTTTTTCGGCGTTGCCACTGCTTTAACTACAGCCGCTTTAGTGCGTTTCTGCAGTTTAGCCTGCACCTTACGCTTATGAGCAAGTCTCATTGAATATTTCTCCAGTTCACTGCTCTTTTCGCAGTGGTGAAAATTTGAAGCGCGATTTATACCAAAAAACAGGAGCTATTTGTAGAGTGAAGCGTCGAAAGTCGACGAAAAATACCGATATTGTCTACTAGCGTCTATTATTTAAACATCGACTTATCAATTCAGGGTCATATACACTGGTTATCCATCCAGACAAAAATATGAAAACTTGGTGTTGCCTATGGACACTCGTCATTTAACAAATTTCTCTTTGCCTTCGTTTACTCGCTCATACCGTATTCTAGCTGTTATTTTAGGCTTTATTTGCTTCATCATTGCACTCTATAGCAACAACCCAAAGTTACTGATCGTAGGCGCATTTTGCATTATTACTTTACTCGCCACTGGTTATTATTTAATGCTGCGTAGCAGAGTGATGTTCACACTCACACCAACACATTTTCAGCAGCATTTTTATAAGGGCGGGTGGGTTTTAAAATGGAGTAATATCCAAAAAATCGGCTTGTGTACTTATGAACAAGATGGATGGCATCAACCTCTTCCTTGGATCGGTATTAAGGTCAAAGATTACTCACCCTACTTGGATTCCATCTGCCCTAAAATCACCTGCGAACTACTGCTCAGCCAGCGTGCACTTTTGTATTTAGGTGCCAAACAAGCAGGGAAAGAATCGAAGTTTGAAGACATGGTTCTCGACTCTTCGCATTACCACGCCCGCTGTACTGAAGCTGGCTGTGTAGAGCTAAGTAAATTGAAAGAATCAGAAAACACCGAAGAGAGCTATTTTAGTAACAGCCAAACACAAGCTACATCTGAACCCTCTAAAACGTCAAATGACGAGAAAGCCGTCATCAAAAATTACTCTGGACTACAGGCGATGCTCGCTAACAGAATGAAATATCAAAGAGGTTTTCACGGCTACGATATTTTTATATCAACCAATGACCTAAATATTAGTGGGGAAGAGTTTGTGGGCCTTGCTAGGCGCTACCTAGCCGCTGCCGAACGTATTTCTAATTAACACTCAAAGCTATAGAAGTGAATGTTCACGCTAACCCGCAATGAACCATAAAAAAAGCTTAGCTTTCAGAAGAAAAGCTAAGCTTCATTTTCGATCGTTTTGGTATTCAATAACTGACTTAGTGCAGAGGCATCTCATCTGCTACGAACGGGTTTGAAGCGCGCTCACGACCGAATGTCGATTCAGGTCCGTGACCCGGAACGAAAGTTACATCGCTGCCTAGTGGCCAAAGCTTGGTCTTGATTGATGTGATAAGCGTGTTGAAATCGCCTTGTGGGAAGTCAGTACGACCAATTGCACCGTTAAACAACACATCACCAACAAACGCTAAACGAGCTTGCTCGCTAAACAGTACCACGTGGCCTGGTGTGTGGCCCGGAGTATGAATCACATCGATAACTTGGTTACCAAACGTCACTTTATCACCCTCTTCTAACCAAGTATTTGGTTCAAACGCTTTACACAGAGGGAAACCAAACATTTGGCTTTGATTCTCAAGGCCTTGTAGCCAGAAGTTGTCTGCCTTATGTGGGCCAACAATTTCCACGTTCAACATCTCTGAAAGTGGCACCGTACCACCAACATGATCTAAGTGACCATGAGTCAGCACCAAGTTCACTACCTTCACACCTAGCTCTTCGATGATTGCAGCTAGCTGTTGGATGTCGCCACCTGGATCAACAACGATGCCTTCCATGGTTTCATCACACCACACAATCGAGCAGTTTTGAGCGAAAGAGGTAACAGGTACAACTTGATACTTAAGAGACATATACAAACCTTAAAGGGCAAACTAAAATTTGGGCAAACTATGACATTGGATGTCTACTTTGACAAGTGCCTACCGCTTCAGCTCACCATAGAGCCTAGAGCTACCAGCTTCGTACTGGACCAGTATCAATGTGGATGAAGTTACTACGAGCGTAATAACCAACACCACCTGCTTGCAGACTTTTAGCTACGTCTCTCAGCTCCTTTAAATCAACACCATCGATACGAAAATCGATCGCTTTACCAAGCATGTGATAGCTCTTTTTCGCAACTCCACTCGACTTAGATCGTAATGCTTCGTTTGTCGCCGGTGAACGGTAACCAGAGATGATCTGAACTTCTTTTTGAATACCCAAGATATTTTGGATCTGAGTGATCTGATCAAAGAGGTTCTTATCCATTGGGTGGATTTCATTGCGGCGGAAGTCTCGACATAACTTACTAAGGCGAGCCATTTCATCACCAATATAGTTAGTCCCATCGAAATAACAGGTCTCTAATCTTTCACCAGTATGAAGGTTGTTCATGCTAATCGTTCTTGGTTGATCAGGGTATGAAGCAAAAGCAATAGATGGAGTAAGTGAGGCGACAACAGCAGTACCACCAGCGTAAGTCAGAAACTGACGGCGTGAAAATAAACTTTGAGACATACAGCAAGAAAACCAATTAGATCGAACAAAAAACGCACGATACATAATGAAATTTGCTGCGTCAACGTACAAAAACCGCGCAAAACGTTAGTATTTGTAACCTTTGCACGGTTAGTTATTGATACTCATTATAATTTTATCAATAGAAGGCGAGTTGTCATTTTTTGGTCAAGATCACCATTCTATGCATATCTGCCATTAACCACCCTGTTTATCGTATTGATAGATGTCGCCACGATATTGAATCCCCTCTTCCTCAAATAACACGGTTTGATAAATGATATGTACAGGGATTCTTTTCTTGAGTCTAACTTTAGTATTGGGTGCTAGGTCATCACTCTGATTCGGCACTTTCTTTACCTTAGTCGCAAATAACAACTCCGCGAGTTCCTCGGCATGCTCAACACGAATACAACCAGAGCTATAGGCGCGGAAATCATCGTTAAACAAGCTTTTACTTGGGGTGTCATGGAGATAGATGGCTCGCTTGTTGGGCGTATTGAACTTATATAAACCTAATGCATTGCTAGAGCCTGCTTGCTGACGCATTCGATATGGGAAAGAGTTGAAGTTGATTGTCTGCCAATCAATCTCGGTAGTATCGACAGTTTCCATCGAACGCCAACCATCAATCACTTGAAAATTGTGTGTTTCAAGATAACTTTCGTCGGCTTTTACTTTAGGCAAGATATCTTTAACCATGATTTTCCATGGCACGTTCCAAGTCGGATTTAAGATCACCGAATCAAGTTTTATCTCTATGAGTGGTGTTTTTCTCGATTTTCTCCCGACCACGACTTTAGATTCAAAAACCTCTTCTCCGCCTTCCCAATACTTCATATCAAAACTAGGTACATTCACCACTATCAGTGAGTCTCTATTTCTTGGCCATAAACGGGCACGCTCGGCGTTCAATGCTAGAGAAGTGAGTCGATCATCAAAGCCCATGTTGATCCACTTGATCGTGTCTGGTCCGATAATCCCATCCGCGGTAATCCCATGCATACTTTGAAAAGCTTTGATCGCGATTTGTAAGTCTCGATCAAATCGAGGGGAATCGATAGCTATCATTGAAGTGTCTACGCCAACCAATGCAATGCGCTCAACCAGCGTCGCTTTGTCTGAAAGCTGATCTCCCAAGCGTTTCAAACCTTTTTGTCGGTAACGTTCAACACCAAGCTCTGATGCCGTGTTTAAAACAGAATAGGTTGCTTTGAATTGGTCAAAATCGCCAACCGGT
Source organism: Vibrio sp. IB15 (assembly GCF_016406055.1). NCBI lineage: Bacteria > Pseudomonadati > Pseudomonadota > Gammaproteobacteria > Vibrionales > Vibrionaceae > Vibrio > Vibrio sp. IB15. The sequence goes on along the minus strand of NZ_JAEFCE010000059.1, from coordinate 10,736 downwards.
GGCGCGTAAGACAACACCATCTCCAATAAGTAATCATTGGCGACGCTGCTTTTAAGTCTCATAACAATATGAGATGAAGGCGCGGGTAATTTAGAATGCAGCTGACCGGAGAAATACCACTCCTTACCTATGATTGGCGCATTCTCAACGTAGCTCAAATAATAGATGAAGGTGTCAGTCAGTAGTATGTCTAACTCTTGCCACTGCTGACGAGATTGGTATTGGCGAATCTGTTTAAGCTGTCGCTCAAAAAGCGGGGCCATCTTCGCTTGTTCAATCAGCGATAACTGGAATTCAAACGCCTTGACCAGCTCGGGAGAGTCCCACAAAAATGGAAATGAGGTATCTTCGTAAATGCTCTGGGTAAGTTCAGGGTATATCAGCATGAAAGAGCGCTCTGAATCTGCCGGAATAAACCGACGCTCTTCAGAACTCGTATAGCTCCATGTACTTACGGAAACTAGTACTAATAAACCAAAGAAGTATCTCGCTAACATGCCTTACTCCATCACCACTAATCCCATAAGTATGGCAAAGAAATTGGAGTAAGCATGTTAATTTTTAAGACAGTATATGCATCAAATTGACGACCAGTGATTATCCCACTGGACGGATGATTGCTGGCTTGATTTCTCATAAGGCTTGCGTTGGCTAACCACACTACCCGCCCCAGAACTCAACCTAAATTCACCATCAAGTAGCACAGCACCAGAAGCATCAGATAATGCCGATAATTCCACTAACTCTTTGGTTTGTTTAGACCAAATACCGTAGCAATTGCCTCGTGGTGAGGTGGCGATAATCCAATCATCTGACGCGGCAATACTTGCAATGTAGTGATTAAATCGTGCCCATTGCTCTGGCTCTGCATTCAAGGATTCGAACTCACCGCCTTTAGTATGCATCGCTAAAAGTGAAGGATATTCATCGGGTTCGCCGCGATATTGCTGGCCACAAAGTACTGTCTCTGCCCCATCATGCGCTAAGTGTCGAATGCTTAACTTCTTATCCAGCAATTCAACCTGTTCAAGCAGCTCACCTTGCGATGAAACATAGCTCAAATTAGGCTGCATGGAATCCAAGTTTTTCGGTGTTCGACCATCAGTGTGTACACCGCCAACGCCGATAGCAAGATTACCATCAGGCATGATAATCACTTCGTGAGGGCCAATACCAAAACCGGTGAATTCTTCGACCTTACGGTATCCTTGCGCAACATCATAGACGCCAATCACGCCCTGGCTTGTGTCCGTTTTCCCTTCAGTCGCATACAGTAGAGTACCGTCTAACGAGTAAACGCCGTGACCATAGAAGTGACGGTTGTTACCCTTCACTACCATTTTTATCTGCTCACCACTTTTGTAGTCAAACACCATAAAGTAGTTACCAGGGCGACGAGCAAACACCACCGCATGGGATGACGTTGGACAAATGGCGACACCATGACCGCGCTCAGGGATAGGTAGCTGGTTCAGTGGCATGCCATATTCATCAGCAACAACCGCGGAATACTGACCTCGACCATTAAGTGCGCAGCCAATCAACTGAGGTTTGCTCGATGCTTTTTCACCTGAACGGCTAGCACATCCGAACGGCAGCACTGGTACAGCAGCACAACCCAGTGCTGCTTTCAGTAAGGTTCTTCGTGTAGTATCAGTCACCATCGGTAGCATTAAATCCTATTACCACGCCAAGTTCTATCGCCACTTCTTCATGAATCAGGTACTTCAAACGCTCAAGTTTGTTGTACTGAGTCAGCACCTCGCGGTAACCCTCTTTACTCTGTAATAACTCAAACAAGCTTGAATCAGTAGGCCAAGTATCTAGCGTCAATGTGAACTGGTCAGCAACACGATCTGCAAGTGCGTTTAAGCCCTTATCTCTCAATAATCCGTCTAGGCCATTGCCATCAGCAATGTACAGATTCTGAAGTGCCGCTACATTGGCTTTGAGTTGAGTCATCGAGGTTTGTGCACGCCATGATTCTGAGAAATAAGGGCGCGGGTGACCAATTTTTGCCATCGGACGGCTCAGCTTTTTCATGCTGTAATCAAGTTGGTTGGTCAGTAGTGCGATGTATTCCGACTCCCAACGCATCTCGTCCAAGGCTAGCCATGGGTTAACTTGCCAAGCTTCAGCAATTGAAGCTGATTTCATTGCCAAGTTTTGTGCAATTGCTTGTGAAGACAAACAGCCCGATGCTTTATCTTTAATCAGTGGCGATTGCTCGTCATAAAGTGACCATTCCAACGCGCCTAAACCTTGAACTGTCACGCTTTGTTGCGCGATTTCGTCTTGTGTCCAGGCTTTGTTCTGTTGAGTCAATTGACGCATCTTAAGACCCGTCGTGTTCTTTTTGTCTGGCCAGAACTGAACATTCCAGCTCTCTTCTAATGCCGCCGTTGGACCACGTTCTTGTCCTTGCAGCGCCATCCAACTGTTCATGGTGAGCTGCCACTGATTTTTAACTGCATCTAACTCGACGTTATTTGCTTCACAGTAACCTTGCATCAAGGCTTCTAATTCGCTCGATTGCTTAGCGAATAGTACTGCTGAATCAAACTCCTGTTGATACACACTACGACTAATATGACTTGTCGTGTCGGCTTGATAAGACACACCGTTAACCTCAGACGAAGCAACTTGCTCCCCTGATGATTGACAGCCTGCCATGGCTAAAACCGACAAAGGCATTAACAATAATTTTTGAGCCATGCTGTTACCTTACTTCCTAATTTTTCTTTTAATTATATGAGTTCATCAAATATGAAAACGACCGCTGAGCTCGTATTTCTACAAGTTCAGCGGCAGTCAGTCATTTATTCGCTACTTGTTTCGCTCATCAAGCCTCTGGCTCAAATGAGTTCAAGTTAGCTTATAGTGAATCTAAGAACGCCAGCAGTGCTTCACGTTCGCTACGACTTAGTGACAACACTTTCTGTTTCGCCATCTCAGCTTCACCACCGTGCCATAGCACAGCTTCCATCACGTTTCTTGCTCGACCATCATGCAGCAAGAAGGTGTGGCCATTCACTTCTTTTGTATACCCTAAACCCCACAATGGTGTGGTTCGCCACTCACGTCCATTCGCTAGATACTCTGGACGATTATCCGCTAGGCCTTCACCCATATCATGCAGCAGCATATCGGTATAAGGGCTGATTAACTGGTTAGAGAGTGCAGGTAAACCGTCGCGCTTAGCGGTACGAATCTCAGCTTGGTGACAGCTTTGGCAACCAATCTCTTTGAACAGTTTCTTGCCTTGAACAACAGCAGGATCATCAACATTTCGACGAATTGGAACCGCTAAGTGCTGAGAGTAGAACTCAACAAAGTCGAGAATATTATCGCTGACTTCTGGCTCACCACCATTAGGGAAATCATCACAGGTTGACTGTGCTGATGTGCAGTTTTCGTTCGGGAACAAGCTACTTGTTAAACCTAAATCACCATTAAATGCCGCTGCGTTTTGCTGCATTAGGTTTGGTTGCCCTGCTTTCCAACCAAATCGACCCAACGCCATCTCGTTAGTTTGAACATCAAGAACGTAATTGGCTTTGCCTGTTACACCTTGATTGTCCGCAGCTTGCTGCTTCGTGAAGCCAAGAATCGTTTCTTGTGGAATGCTCTCGAGCAAACCTAGGCCGATCATTGGTGGCGCAACACGAGCTGAGAATTCAGTTTTAGGATGCATCTCACCGAACGCAAGCTCAGTAATTTTTAAAATCGGTTTACGCAGAGTAACGACCGTGCCGTCTTTGAAGGTAACAGGTACATCCGTGTAGCTAATGTTTACTTTACCCTCTGGTTTTACCCCTTGAAGCGCAAAGTCTTGTAGCTGACCACCGTAAGTTGGCTCTGGTATGCCGCCATCTCGGATAAAGGCTTGTCTTTGCTCTGGTGTTTCGGCCGGAATGCTTAAGCGAACTAGCATAGATACTGCGTTCTCATCGCCTTTTTCTGGCGCGTGACCTCGCCCATCTTTGATGTGACAGTTTTGACAACCGTTCGTGTTAAACAACGGACCTAAACCATCACGAGCGTCAGTTGATGATGGCGCGGGTACCCACGGGTTTCTAAAGAAGCTATTGCCAACGCTGAAATCTAAGCGCTTGCTCATTGGCAAGTTAGCAGCAGGAAGAGAAAAAGCATTTGCTCCCTCTTTCTTTACGGTCGTTTTGCCACCGGAGTAGGTTTCATGGGCGTGTAATGGAGATAAGAAAAACAGTGCAGTTAAGAGTGAGGCTGATAGATACGACTTCATACAGTGCCTTGCTGAATTTTTGATTTTAGTTTTTATAAGGAAGTGGCTTTTTTCTTAGCAAACAATTAAGGGCTCAATCAGAGCCCTTACATTGGTGTTTGACTCAGGTTCTTAGAACTCGTGATCAGCCGTGTCTGGGTTTAGGCTATCAATGCCAATCACACCAGCAGCACGCTCAATTGCAGCTGTTTGAGATACTAGAGCAACAATTGTTTTATTGACTAGTGCGTTACCTGCAGCGTTGTCAGCAGCAATTAGTTGGTCAAAGTGCTGGTTGTTTTTCTCAGCAGACGTTACCAGTTGGCCTACTTGTGCACGTGCTAGGTCAAACTGCTTTTGAATCTCTTTCGCAGCTTGCTCATCTTTTTGCTCAACTAGGTCAAACAGGCTTGGACCTGAAAGTAGAGTACCGTCTTCACGCTTGTATAGGCCCGTGTAAACGTTGTAGATACCTTGCTCGTTGTAGTAATGAGAGTTATGCGTGTTATCAGAGAAGCAATCGTGCTCATCTTCGGTTGAGTTCGCTTCTAATGCTACCTTCATACGCTCACCAGCAAGCTCACCAAGAGACAGTGAACCCATGCCGAATAGCATTTTACGTAGGCCGTTTTCACTTGATTCAGAAAGAAGCTCTTGACGGTAATTACCTTTCTCGCCTTCAGCCCATTGCTTTTCCATCCACTCTAGATCTTGAATTAGTAGCTCAGCTGATGCTTTTAGGTATGCGCCACGACGGTCACAGTTGCCATTTGTACACTCAGCACCAACAACGAAGTCAGTGTAAGCACGCTCACCTGCACCTGAGTTTGTGCCATTCAGATCTTGCCCCCAAAGTAGGAATTCAATCGCGTGGTAACCCGATGCAACGTTTGCTTCAGAACCACCGATCTCGTTTAACTCTGCGATTAGCTCAGGAGTAATGTTCGTCGCATCTACTGTCGTCTGACCAATTTGGAACGTTTTGTTTGCAACGATGTTAGCGCTTGCGCCTTCGTTACCTAGTTCGTATTGGTAATCAGAAGAAACGTAATCGATCAGACCTTCATCTAGTGGCCATGCGTTTAGTTGACCTTCCCAATCATCAACAACCACGTTACCGAAGCGGAATACTTCAGACTGCTGGTATGGTACGCGAGATTCAAGCCAAGCTAGTTTTACTTTTTCGAAGTTGCCAGCAGAAGGAGAAGCTAAGAAGGTATCGATAGAAGAGTTCAACGCTTTTGCTGTGATTACTGAATCAGCAAATACCGCGTGTGCAATATCTGCGTAATGTTCTATTACTTGATCTTGAGTTACTGCAGCGAAAGAAGAAGCAGAGGCAAAAATGAGTGACGAAGTTACGGCTTTTGTCACTAAAGATTTGATAGTCATGAAGCATCCTTGTTGAGCTTTAAATTATTATTCGTAGTAATAGTGCAAACCATTATCATTTACACTACGGATTTGAATAATACAAACTTACAATTTTATTGCAAGATAAATACAAAAAAACCTCACATATGTGAGGTCTTTAAACGTTTCTGTGTTAAGCGCAACAAGCTGCGGATTAGATATCCAAGTTATGCTTGCCGTGTGAAACTTTCGCTTTTAGGTAGCTTTCATTACCAGATTTGATATGAGCAGATGTATTCACCACTTCTTCAATCTCGATACCATAAGACTTCAGCTCATTAATCTTCTTAGGGTTGTTTGTTACCAAGCGAATCTTAGGGATGCCCAAAGCACGCAGCATCTCAGCGGCTTCAGTGAAGTCACGCAAGTCATCACCAAAACCTAGGTGGTTATTCGCTTCGTAGGTGTTCATTCCTTCGCTTTGAAGGCGGTACGCATCGATCTTGTTATATAAGCCAATACCACGACCTTCTTGACGTAAATAAAGAATCACGCCGCCAGTTTCACCCATAATTCTGATGGTTTCATCTAGCTGCTCACCGCAATCACAACGAGAAGAGTGGAAAACATCACCAGTAAGGCACTCAGAGTGCATACGAACAAGAGGTACATCTTGCGTCTTATCTGCTGATTTGAATATCACAGCAACATGCTCTTTATCTGTTTTCAATCCATGAAAAGAGAGCAATTCAGCATCAATACTGCTTGTTACTCCTACTTTGAAATCTATTCTGGCACGCACTTCCGCCATAGCTATACTCACTTGAAAATTCGATGTATTTAACAACACTACATTATATGTCTAGGCAATATTTTGTAGCTAACTATCTAATGATAGACACTATGAGGCTCTTAACAATTTTTTTCAAGGTCGATAGAGTACAAATTGTTATAATATAACAATTAATCTTCAGGTAACAAAAAACCCCACATTGGTTTGACCAACATGGGGTTAGAAATGAATCAGTTGCAGCGGAACCTGCTATTTTTACCGAACACTCAACTTACTTGGGTCTGTTTCCAAATCACAAGTTGTACCCAAGCATTCTCCAATTCAGCTAGCTCTTCTTGCGTCAGCGTAGAGATGCTCGACTGCGCACTGTATCTTTCTGCCCATTTGTCGGAACGAACATGGGTATGGAACTCTTTTTTTAAATTTGAGATAACGTTATCCACAGACACATCCTTATATACAGTGCTTAGCCTTTATAATCCGTTAATGTTACAAAATACAGGTCAATTGGTAAACAGTAATACACAATTTTTATGAGCGCTTTATAACACTTTTTACTGATAAACATATAAATAACAGAAATAATAGGCTCGGTATCAACCAAAGTAATAAGTTTGCCGTGCTCAATGACGGTTTATAAAGCACAAATTCTCCAAACCTCTCCGTCATATATTGAGTAATTTCATGATTACTCTTCCCTGCTTTCACCATATTAAATACAACTAGGCGTAAGTCCTTTGCAATTGGAGAGTTTGATTCAATCAGGTTCTGGTTTTGGCATTGAGGACAGCGCAGTGTCTTAGCTAAAGCAATGGCGCGCTGTTGTTGGTCGGGGCTTTCAAACTCAAAAAGCTCCACTTGTATGCTGGTGCTCTTATCACTGGGAGCAAACAAATCTTCTGCGGATGCGGGTAGACTTATCGCGATAATCATAGAAACGAATAATATTATTTGGGCTAAAGATCTCATTATCCATCCACACCATCAAAATAAAAAGCAAGCTCATCTTGCCACACGGATTCGTTAATTACGCCCATTAACTTCTTCACAATATTTCCTTTAGCATCAACCAAGTATGTCTCTGGAGTCCCTATTACACCAAGTTCGAGCGCTAGCTTACCTTGAGGGTCGCTAATCACTTTTGAATAAGGGTTGCCATCACTCGATAGCACATTAATAGCAGCGGCCGAGTTATCTCTGTAGTTAAGTCCAACAATAGGAATCCCTTTATCGCGAAGTGCTAACAAATAGGTATGTTCCGATTTGCAGATACCACACCATGAAGCCCATACATTCACTAACTGGTAAGGGTGCTCAGTAATGTCTTTTAACGTCAGTTTTTGTTTACTGCTGATGCCTTCTCTATCCGTTAAAGCCATAGAAGTAAATTCAGGAAACGCTCTTTGTTGTATCGATACGGTGGTGGTTTGCTGTTTGTTATCAAGAGCAAACAAAAATACCAACACCAACACCAGTGCCAATACAATAAGCGTAATAATTTTGTTACGAACGCTGGTATGCATACTGTGACGCCTTAACGGTTTTCTTTTTACGATGAGTTAACGAAAGCAGTGCCCCCAGTATGGATATCAAACCACCGAACCAAATCCAGCGCGCATACGCTTTGTACTGAACACGAAATGCATAGGCTGTAGAGTCAACTTTCTCTCCCATAGTGATGTAGACATCACCATGCCAGAACCACTTCATTGCTGGCTCACTCATGTTCATTACTCTGACTTGGTAATGTCTTCTCTCTGGCTCGATAGAAAATGCTTGTTCGTCGGCATGGAGGTTGAGCAAGGCTCTTTCTGTCGTAAAGTTCTAAGCGACATAGAGTTCTGTATCGCGATGAGAGAGCGTCCAGTCCATAAACTCAACCTCTTCACCTGGGCTCAATTTGTAACTTCGCTCAAATGAATGGTAACTGTTCATCGCGGCACCTATCGCTAATACTGCGACACCCACATGCGCCAACGTCATCACCCATACTTTGCGTTGAAACTTCGAGTTGCGCGTTACCGCTAAGCCGTAAACATGAGTCAGGGCTACCCAAAACGCAAGTGACCATGTCATTAGCACCATCACTTGGATCGCTTCAACTTGCAAAACATAAGTTACAAAGCCAAGACAGAGAGACAATAAGGCAATAATTCCAATCACACCTTTCGACGCTTGAGGTTTGATACTGAGCAATGGCGCTAAACCTACCACTGCCATCGCGAGCAGAGCCAACGGCGCAATAAGTAAATTAAAATAAGGTGCACCTACGGATATGTTTCCAAGGCCAAGTAATTCAAAAACCATTGGTAGAAGGTACCAAACACCACCACCGCCGTAGCCAGTACAAATATAAGTACCGCCACTAAACTCAAAAAACTTTTACTCGCAAAGCTAGTGATTGGATTCGACTCGAAAGATTCACCACGAACAATAAGAAGAGAAAACGAACTCACTAACACCAAAACCAGTATCAGCAACAGCGCGATACCTTTGGTTGGGTCAACAGCAAAAGCATGAACGGAAGTGAGGACGCCAGATCGAACAATAAAGGTACCGAGGATACTTAAACAAAACGTAATGAAAGCAAGGCTAAGTGACCACTTCAGCAACTGTTGTTTGCCTTTAGCAACACCCAAACTGTGCAATAGAGCGGTTGATGTTAGCCAAGGTAATAGGCTGGCATTTTCGACCGGGTCCCAGAACCACCAACCACCCCACCCTAACTCGTAGTATGCCCACCAAGAACCAAGAATGATCCCTGCGGTTAAAAAGATCCAAGCGACCAAACACCAACTGCGACAATGAGCGACCCAATCGAATTCAATCGGATCCACCAGCAAAGCGGCCACAGCAAATGCCAAGACCACAGAGAAACCAACATAACCCAAATACAATAGAGGTGGGTGGAATATCAAACCAACGTCTTGCAGCATAGGGTTAAGATCGCGCCCTTCAAGTGGCAAGGTGGAGTTCAATTCAAACGGATTCGAAGCAAACAAGGTGAACCAGGCGAATATCGCGAGTAACACATTCATCACCCACAATACGCGGCTCTGATACTCAGAAGAATATTGCTTTTGTAGGGCAATCACACCCGACCAACAGCTGATGGTTAACACCCAAAATAGCAATGAGCCTTCATGTCCAGCCCACACAGCGGCCATTTTGAAGAAGGTGGGTAATTGAGTATTGGAGTGTTCTGCAACATAGAGGATGGAAAAGTCGTCACCGACAAAGGCATAGCCAAGTAAAACGATAGCGCCAATGGAAAACAAAGCGCTAGAGAGGGAGAAACTGCGAATTAAAGCCACATTTTGTGCTTGTTTAGTTAGCATTTGATACATCGAATACACAGCGATAATGCTGCTGAGAACAGCGACCAAATTTAAACTAAACAGCCCCAAAGAACCGACCATATCACCTCAATCAGGCTCTACCTAAGCAGAACCAAGTTAAGCCATTATTGGCATTGATTGCTCAACTAGCTGATGTAACTCAACTAGCTGCTGTTACTCAGCGAAAAGAAATTTAGTGAGCAGGTGCTTAGTATCCAACATCCACTCACTTATAATCTTGAGCGAAATTAAGCTAACGTTAATTGCCCTGCATAAAGGACAAACGTTCTTAGCATTAATACGCCCATCAGGCTCAATGAAGTAACAGAGAAAATATACACAGTACTATGGCGAACCGATGCTGGTGTCACGGCGTTAAGCAACAAGGGTAAAACCATACCCACACCAATTACGCCATACCAGAACCAACTTGCCCAGAAACCACCGCCAATCGCGTTCCATACTGCCTGTTCACTTTGACCACCAGCAAATATCAACCCAGTGAAGAAAGTAACAAGGACAAACAGTTCAAACATAACAACAGGACGTTCGAAGCCGTGGATCCAAGAAATACTGGCACTATGCGGAGACTCCTTAAAGACCAACACACCAAATAAAATACATGCCGCCGCTCCCGAGGATAAACTCGAGAATAAGAACAATATCGGCAACACTGGGTTATTCAGCATTGGGAAGGTATTTAGCGCAGAGAGTAAGAAGCCAGTGTAAGCCGCAAGTAATAGCGCAAGCACAGCTAAGAATATTTCAAAAACATTCTCAAAAGATTCTAATTTGCCAATCCAGTTACTGACAAAATCGAGTCGCCCTTTTAACCATGCTTGGTCATTCAAGAATATGGCAATCTGATTTCGGAATATAATGCCGATCCAAACAAATAGGATCACCATATACACTTGGAATAAGATCACACCCATCGACATCACTGACGTCGGATGGCGTTGTTGATCAAATCAAGCAGAAGATCAACGACGCCATGTATAACTTACCG
>NZ_JAEFCE010000058.1:0-29334 GCF_016406055.1 Vibrio sp. IB15 | reverse complement strand
AGCAGGAAAAAAACCGTCGAACAAAGAAAAAGCGATGATAGCTCTAACTCTTAAAGGCAAGTACCCGTTAAAACACTTACTGCACACTCTACAGCTGGCAAAAAGTGTCTTTTATTACCAGGCTCAAACGAGCAAGCGCCCAAATAGCTACGAACGTGAGCTGCGGTTGATAAAGTCAATTTATCATGAGCATAAGGGACGATATGGCTACCGCCGTATTCACTTGGAACTAAAAAATCAGGGGGTCATGCTTAATCACAAAACGGTTCAAAGGCTTATGGCTCAGCTCAACCTTAAATCGACGGTCAGGATTAAAAAGTATCGTTCATATCGAGGAGAGTCTGGAACAGTAGCTCCTAACGTGCTTGAAAGAGATTTTAGTGCGACTCAACCCGATGAAAAATGGGTAACTGATGTCACGGAGTTCAAAGTAAAAGAGCAGAAAGTATACTTGTCTCCCGTTGTCGACTTGTTTACTCAGGAGGTGGTTGCTTATAGAGTGGCCAAAAATGCCTGCTTGCCGCTTGTCACGGATATGCTGGCGGAGGCTATATCAAAGCTGAAACCCAACTCAAAGCCAATTATACATAGCGATCAAGGTTGGCAATATCGCCATCGACAGTATCAGAAAAAGATAGCGGAGAGTGGGTTAACGCAAAGCATGTCGAGAAAAGGTAACTGCTTGGATAATGCGGTTGCTGAAAACTTTTTTGCTTTACTCAAAACAGAGATGTATCACAACCAAAGCTTTGAAGATGCAGATGCTCTGATAGAGCAAATTAAAGAATACATCGAGTACTACAATACCAAACGTATAAAAGTGAAACTAAAAGGCCTGACTCCGATAGAATATCGAACTCAGGCCTTGAAAGCCGCTTAACAGAAATGTCCAACTTTACGGGGTCACTTCATAACGAGCGGCTTTTTGCTATCTGAAGCTTTCCAAATGTCTTGTCCAACACGCTTCAATCTCTTAATTCGCAGGCAACACCACTGCCGACGTTTCTTCCTCAGAATCTTCCTTACCTTCGACTTGTTCAGCAACCCAATCAATTGTCTTGGTTAAATAAAGTTTATTGGTTTCGGTATCACACCAACGCTTTGATAGACCTCTGCGGTTAAATTCGCTGCCAATAGCTGCCAGTGTTTGATTACTCGGCCTTCCGTAATACAAGGTGTCGCACAGTTGTAGGTTCGACATCGACTGCGGGTATGAATTTACGGACGAAGAGTTCATGCTTAACGCTTTCGACTGGTTATGAGTGCAGCCTGATAGGCTTAAGAAGAACAGAAGTGCTACGGTTTTTTTCATTATATCTCTCTAAGGGCAGCTTATGGTGGGTGAGAATTATTGGCATGATTCAGCCATTCATTTGTCAATTTTTCGCCAAGTACCAGCGTAGCACGACCTCGCTCGCAATTAGAAAGCATTATCCCGAGCTTTGAATCTAAAGCTAAAAACAGTATTACCGACCAAAAGCGCAATTTTGTACAAAAGCTACAAGAGCCTATAGAGTAGACTGATAAGTCGTTCGATAATTAACAGGCTTGGGAATTGTTATGGAGAACAAGAAACGTTCTAAAGAAAAGGCCGAATATAAAGTCGCTGAGGAGCTCGGCGGAATTGAAATCCTTAATGCTGAATACGAAAAGCAGAACTTCTCACGTCATAGCCATGAGGGGTACACGCTTGGGGTTATCGAGCAGGGCGCTCAACGTTTCTATCGCACAGGTGGTCACCATATCGCACCACAAGACGCTATTATTCTGGTCAATGCTGACGAGGTACATAGCGGTCATTCGGCAACGGAAGGCGGTTGGGCTTATCGCGCCATGTATCCGCTCCCTGAGCAACTGGCCAAAATTACTCAAGAACTAAACCTTCCTAATTATGGTGCCCCTTATTTCCCTAGAGCGGTCGTTGAAGACCCTGAACTCGCCAATCAACTTAGGCTAGTGTTTAACGCGATTGATGAATCGGATAATCGGCTGCTCCGTGAAACCTTAATGTATGGGATGTTGGTTAAGTTGATTAGCCGACATGGCAAGTCGAGTCTTAAACCTCAGTTGGATAGTAAAACCCAGCGACAACTTGTTCTGGTTAAAGAGTTTTTAGATGACTTTCCGCAGGCTGATGTCTCTTTGGAAGAGTTATCGAAATTGGCGGCCTTAAGTCCATTTCATTTAGTTCGTTCATTTCAGAAAGAGTTTGGCCTTCCTCCCCATGCTTACCAGATCCAGTCTCGTTTGAGGCTGTCTCGCAAACTGTTAAAGCAAGGGCATACCATTTCAGATACTGCCCAAGAGTGTGGTTTTCACGACCAAAGCCATTTTCATCGGCACTTCAAAAAGGCCAATGGTTACACGCCGGGGCAATACATTAAGATGTTTTGAATGTCGGCGAAAAATACGGTCGCTTGATCGAGCAAGTTTGTACAATCGAATCCACTCAGGTGTTTTTACATTGAATAGCCAATGTGAAGAGAGAAAAGAACAATATGGACAATCAAAAGATGGATAGGCGAACACAGCTGTGGAAGGGCGTTTTAGCGGGAATGCCTCTGAGTATCGCCGTGATACCGTGGGGAATCTTAGCTGGCTCATACGCTATTGATGCTGGATTGAATCAACTGCAAGCACTAGCGATGTCAGCGATCTTGTTTGCCGGCTCCGCACAACTGGTCGCGGCAGGGATGTTCAAAGCAGGCATTGGCCTTGGCACCATGTTGCTGACCACACTGTTCATCACCTCAAGGCATTTTTTATACAGTGTGTCGATGCGCGACAAAATCAGTCACCTTCCTGCTCGATGGCGCTTATTGCTTGGCTTTTGGTTAACAGATGAGCTGTTTGCGATTTGTAGTGGGCAGTCTCAGCAAGAGTTTAATTGTTGGTATGCCGCGGGTGTTGGCGGCGGCTTTTATCTGGTTTGGAACATAGCGAGCTTCGTTGGCATTGTCGCTGGAAGCCAAATCCCATCCCTCAATGAAATTGGCCTCGACTTTGCGGTTGCCGCGACTTTTATTGCGTTGGTATTCCCGTTAATCAGAACACTGCCTGTTGTGGTGTGCGTGTTGGTTTCATTGGTGACTTCGGTTGCTATGTCGGTGAATAACGTTGAAGGCGGGCTCATGATTGCAGCAATTGCTGGCATGTTAGCGGGCTTTTTCAGTGAGTCATTTCAAGAACGCAATAACGGCAAAAAGCCAATCATGGAAGGAAAATAGAGATGATCTGGTTAACGATATTACTGATGACAGCGATTGTGTTTTTTAGCCGATACTTATTTCTAGAGCCAGCGATTCCGCTTCGACTCAACCAAACGGCGCGACGTTTATTACGTTATTCGAGCCCTGCGGTACTGACTGCGATCTGGGGGCCGATTGTGTTTGCCCCAGAGCAGACATTTTGGCCAAGTTTTGAAAACCCGTATTTAATCGGGGCTCTTTTAACAGGTTTGCTGATATGGAAAACAGGAAATGTACTGCTAACCATTGGTGTCAGTATGGCGGTGTTCTTGATCTACAACCTTGTGGCGATTGATTTCTTATTCTCTTGATGGCCAATCTAAATTTGGTTTGTTATTTGTTATTTGTTATTTGAGGGCGATATATGATTACTTGTTATGTTCGATATGTAATTGATCCTAAAAAGATTAAGGAGTTTGAGAACTACGCAAAAATGTGGATTCCTTTGGTGGCTAAATTTGGCGGTCAGCACAATGGCTACTTTCTACCATCTGAAGGCGCGAACAATATTGCGATGGCACTGTTTTCGTTTGATAGTTTAGCGGCCTATGAAGAGTATCGAACCTTATCCTTAAAAGACCCGGAGTGTATTCGAGCTTTTGAATATGCGGATGAAGTTGACTGTATTGTGAGTTATGAGCGCAGCTTCTTTAGACCCGTTTTTGAGTGATTGACCTTGCAAGACGTGGCTTGGTGACTTCTAATGTATTGCTTCACTGTTTGTGTTGTCAGTTTTTGGTAAGGAGTTAATTTGGCTAAGAAATATTATGTGGTTTGGAAAGGTCGTAAACCGGGTATCTTTACCACTTGGAATGAGTGTAAAGCGCAGGTCGATGGTTTTGCGGGCGCGAGATATAAATCGTTTCCAACACTGGGAGAAGCTGAATCTGCCTTTGGTGGTAGCTCGTCTTTTGCGACTAAGTCTACCTCAGGTTCTAAGTCTGCATTTCAGAAGTCCAGTGGTGCAAACAAGTCAAAGACTCCACCTCTTTCTCAGCAGCAAATTACTGACATGCCATTTGATATTAAAATCTTTACTGATGGTGCATGTGAGCCTAACCCAGGCGAAGCGGGAACGGGTTTAGCGGTTTATTTGAATAATGATCTCACTGAGCTATGGTATGGCTTGTACCAACCGATGGGGACTAATAATACTGCTGAGCTACAAGGTTTAGAACAGGCCTTTATTCTCGCGAAAGAGAAGCTGAAAGCTGGGCTGTCTGTGGCGATTTATAGCGACTCAAAATATTCGATAGACTGCATTACTAAGTGGGCATCAGGCTGGGAGAAAAAGGGCTGGACTAAATCTGGTGGTGAGATAAAAAACCTCGATATCATTAAAGCCGCTTACGCACTTTATCAAGAGCTCGCTTCTCAAATCACTATCTACCATGTGAACGGTCACGTCGGTATTGAGGGCAATGAGCTTGCTGACCGAATGTCTATTGTGGCGATCTCTTCGAAAGAGCAAGGTTTGAGCCGTTATACCGAAACGGACGATCTTGCAGAGATCTTAGCATTGCGCGCGGGTTAACAAGCACTGCTCGTGAGAGTACGAACTATCTAGAGCGTTACCGCTTTGAGCAATGTAACGCTTTGTTTTATTTTCTATTCTACTCGACAGCTTTAGCTGACCCTAAGCTGGGTTCTCTATCCAGTTAGACAACTGCTGGGCTTGCTTGAGAGAGTTAAACATAGTCTCAACTCGTGCTCTGGCTCTCATCCCCATTTCTGCTCTCTCGTCACTGCTTAGCTGAGCCAGCCGCTCGATGGTTTCTCTTAATTCCTCTACGCTTTTCTCATTCACTAAAAAGCCAGTCTCTGGAGTGACAATCTCTTTGCAGCCCATGATGTTTGTGGTGATCACGGGTACGCCAACCGCCATGGCCTCTTTCAGAACTAAGGGGCCGGTATCGACGCAGCCTGTTTCTGAAAAACAGAACGGCGCTACTAAAGTGTCGTACTTGGGCAAATTCTTTTTCACCCATTCGTGTGTTTGAGCCCCGTGGAAAGTAACGTTGCGAGTCAGATTTTGATGATTGACCTGCATTTTTAATTGCGCCTCTAAATCCCCCGTGCCGACGATATCTAAATGGATGTTGAGTGGCCCAGCAATAGGCTCGAGTGCGTCGATTAAGTGATGAACGCCTTTTTGTTCAACCAGTCGACCGAGAAAGATTAGGCGTAGGAGCTTGGTGTCGTTTTTAGGTTGTAGCTTAAACTGTTTGGTGTTCACACCACAGTGCAACAATTTAATGTTCCCTTTCGCCATGTGGTTGAAGTCGTTAAGCATGTCTTTGCACACAGCAATCACGAAATCACTTGAAGATATTTTGTGTTCAATGTCATAAGCAAACTCGTAAACATCATGCCCATGAGCGACAAATGAGCAGGTAATGTTAAGCAGCTTGGCAGCGACAATGGCATGTGCAGTAGTGTGTTGGCAGAAGTGCGCATGTACGTGGTCAATGTCTTTTTCTGCAAGTTGTAAAGCTAGCTTAAACCCATACCCGAAAAGAGACTTCTTGGGCATGCTGTTTTGTCTTGAGACAAATGACAGTGCTTTGACAAATCCTAACCAATTAATGCGGGTTATTTTGCCCATACGAACATCTTGGCCGATTTTAACAATATCGTAGTCGAACGATTTTTCGCTGCTTTCAATTTTGAATGTCATTACGCAGACGTCGTGTCCACAAGCTTTCAAGGATTCCACTTCCGTTTGGATAAAAGTTTCGCTAAGTACCGGGTATGTCGGCGCAATGAACGCTACTTTCTTCATTTTTCTCTCCCTTGACGAAGGTCACTACAGCTAACTAAGCAAGATGCGAACCAAGATTAAAGCTCTTTTGGGAGAGGCTTTTTGATGCTTTTCTTGATCTTATATGACGGTTAACCCTGTTTTTCTCAAAATGGAAATCAATTTCGAATTGAGCATGCTTCAATGCTATTTGTCATTTTGCAAAAGGGCACATAGGTGGCTGATATGAAAGCGATCCAGTAGGTCATGGAATACGGCACAGAACATGCAGTACAAGCTGTACAACGTACAAATGTGAGAGCGTCTTTATGGCTAAAGTAAGTGTTGTTATCCCTACCTACAACTGTTTGGGCTATCTACCAAAGGCCATTGGTAGCGTGCTTAAGCAGACCCACCAAGATATCGAATTGATCATTATCGATGATAATAGCAATGATGGAACCTCGACTTATCTCGCGTCGATTCAAGATCACCGGATCGTTAAGTTATCAACCTTGGGAGTCGGGGCACCACAAGCAAGAAACCTGGGTATAGAGAAAGCAACAGGGGAGTTTATCGCCTTTTTAGACGCAGATGATTTTTGGTTCCCTGAAAAAATTGAGCGCCAACTCGAGTTCCACCAACGATACCCTGAAATGGCAATGAGTTTCACTAACTACGAGCACCTAACAGAAGACTATGA
This sequence comes from Vibrio sp. IB15, assembly GCF_016406055.1. NCBI lineage: Bacteria > Pseudomonadati > Pseudomonadota > Gammaproteobacteria > Vibrionales > Vibrionaceae > Vibrio > Vibrio sp. IB15. The sequence goes on along the minus strand of NZ_JAEFCE010000058.1, from coordinate 22,643 downwards.
AGTCATCGTTGATTGCTTTAGCTATTGGTCGCAATTTCAAAATCGAGAAGAGCAGTTCATCAACATCGATAACCCACTAGAGTTCATCATTGAAAACAATGTGATTGGTACGTCAACCGTCATGGTGAAAGCCGATGTGTTTTCGCAAACCGATAGCTTTAATGCAGACATCAAGTATGGTGAAGATTGGGAGTTGTGGCTTCGAATGAGCGAAAACCATCAGATTGGTGTGTTGAACTCTGTTGAGGTGGGTTACTTAATGAGAACAACATCTGTGACTCAAACTGAAGACCTCAAGCTCAGAAACCTAGCTTCTATAGAGACCATTCTTCAGCGTTATCAAAATAACAGCCAGCGATGGAATTTATCTCAGTCTAGTTTTAAAGTTGCAAAGGCCAGAATATTAGAGGGCTATGCAGACTATTATCGAGGCTTACAACAGAATAGACAGGCTATTGTCTACAGTTTCCGCTCTTTGGTGATGGCTCCTCAAAAACGTACATTGCGACATTTGATAGGTGACTGTAAGAGTTTCCTAAAGCCTGTTTGGTAAGGGATCGGTGACTCGTATGGGTTCGTTAAAACAGTCAGCCTATTACGCTATTGGCATATTGATGATGAAAGGGATTTCTTTGGTGATGATCCCTTACATTACTCACAAAATGACGTTGGCAGAATATGGATCATTAGAAGCGATCGTCTTACTGGCGGACATCGGTACGATCCTGTTTAGTTTCGGTATTGTTGAATCGATGTATCGTTACGTTGGCGTCGCCCAAGGCGATGAAAAGCGAAAGCTGATATCTAACTGCTTCACGCTTAGCCTAGTGGTGTGTTTACTTGGTGGCGTGCTTATTGCGCTCAGCATGCCTCTGTTGCTGCTGACGTTGCCTGTTGAATTCAAGCCTTATCAGATCGTTCTTCTACTCATTCCAACGATGCTCGATGGGGCAATATCCATCCCTCTTACTTTGATGCGAATGAACGCCATGGCGAAACGTTTTTGCCAACTCAACGTATTGAAAGCCGGTGTTCAGGCTATTATGACGTTTGTCCTGCTCGAAGCGGGTTATGGCATTGATGGCGTGCTGATTTCTGCCGCTGCTTCTAGTCTGCTATTGATGCTTTGTCTGGTGAGTTATCAATGGCAGCAGATGGGCAGTTTAGGTTGTTTTCAATATTCAGCAAAGATCTTGAAATTTGGGTTACCAACCTTGGTTGGCGGGGCATCCATTTACATGATCACCGGGCTAGATCGCTGGGTGATGGCAAGTTTTGTTGGAGTAGAGGAGCTAGCCATTTATGCGGTTAGTGGTAAGTTTGCGTTAATTCTAGGATTGCTACTGCAACCTTACGCGCTTTGGTGGTTTCCAAACCGAGTCGCCATGCTTCAGCAACCTGGCGGTAGCAAGATGTGTGCAGACAGAGCCTTAATCGGAGTTAACCTAGCCATAGTGTTAGGGGGCTTGATGATCTTAACTGTCCCTGGCTTCATTTCTCTTATCTTACCAAGCAGTTATCATCAGGCTGGGGTTATAGTTGTCGCATTGCTGGCTATCGCTGTTATTAAAAGTGCAGGCGACTACCTCAATTTAGGCTGTTTCAGCGGTAACTCAAGTCAATCTCAGATGTGGATACAAGGCGGCTGTGCGGTATTGGCAGCAATTGGTTATTTTACCATTACCCCAATATACGGAGTGTGGGGCGTGATAGCGGTTCTGTGTGCTATTTATACTTTGAGGCTACTGGTTCTGTATTTTGTTAGCCAATCGATGGAGCGTTTGCCTTATGATCATCGTAGATGGATAACTGCACTCAGCATTGCCATTGTCGCTATTGCTGGTGACCGTGTTCTAGGACTTTTCCTGGTCGATGTCCATGAGTTTGTTTTAGGAACCGTTGTTGCATTGATTACGCTGGTGGCCTTTGTGAAATATTCGGTGATCGTTATTCCACAGGCTCTACTTGATAAGCTCATACCGAAAAAACAGTCACACGCCAACTAAATAAAACACTGTTCATTATTGACTAAATTAGATAGTATTTATAAATTAAATGAATGCTTACTATGGAAAGATATATGAATAAGTGGATTGTACTTTCAGCGTTTTGCTCAACTCTGTCTTATGCTTCTACTGAGCTTGTTAACCAAGATTTATTGTCTCACCATTTTAATGCCCCAGAGCCCCCATCTTTGAAAAAGCAACACAGCGTTTGTAACAGCCTTGTCTGTAATTCAATATCAGAACCACAATTAGTTTCTTCTGCGGGGGATTTTCCTGAACGCGAATCGAACCCAACAATAGATACGATAACCAGCGCAATCTACTTTGTGGGTGAAATGGGCGTTGCTGAAAACCTATCAACTCCAGAATATGAAAAATTCTTTGAGAATTAGTTGAAAGTGAGGATGGCCGACCAGTATCTCTTTTTATGGCTTGCTAAAAAGATAAACTTTAATTATGAAGGGACATTTTAACTTTAATGATTCAATTGCCTTGGCATATTGAAACTAGGACATACCAATGGAAATATGGAAGTTGCTGCTGTTTATTCCAGCGTGCTTTGCGCTGAACATGACGCCTGGCCCAAATAATCTTTTGTCTATGAATAATGCCCGTTGCTATGGCTTTAAAGCTGCATTTATCGCAGGGTTAGGCAGAATCGTTGCTTTCTCTGGCATGATTGCGTTGGCGGCGTCTGGCTTGGCCGTCGTTCTTTATACTTCTGAGACCTTGTTCTTTTTTATCAAGCTGTTTGGCGCAATGTATCTATTGTGGATCGCGTTTAATTTATGGCGTTCTCAAGTTAGCCCTATCGTAGGCATCGAACGCAATAAAAACTGGTTTGGTCTAGTTAAACAAGAGTTCGCACTGGCAGCTGGTAACCCTAAAGCGATACTCATCTTTACCGCATTCCTGCCTCAACTTGTTGATGTTTCAGTCAATGTAAACACACAGTTCTTCATTCTAGGTAGCACATTCCTAGTGTTAGAGCTGCTCGCGATATCTATCTACGCTGCCTTTGGTTTATATCTCAGAAATTGGTTCTCCAAGCCGCAAATGGCGAAGCGTTTCAACAAAGCGTGCTCGGTTTTTCTTGCTCTATCCGGTGCTAATCTGCTGGTTAGTCGACAGTAACTCTCGGAATTAGAACAGTTAGTAATAGACAGTGTGAGGACGGTATTCAATGAGCAACAAAGACCTATCTAAAATGGGTTCGGCTAAGGTCACTCTTGTACATCGAAACGGCGTACCTTGTATTCGAAAGCAAGGGGCGGGTGAAGTTGAGATTTCTTTTTACCAACATGCTGCGCAGCATTTGTCTGGTGTGCACAGTCCTAAATTGTTGGCTGTGGAAGGAGATACTCTGTTCATCGAGCACATTCCTCACTCTTTAACACTAAATGAGCTTCAAACAACTTCAGAGGTGTATCAGCAACTATCTCGTATTCATCAGTCTCAATACTCGCCGAGTTTTGCAGTGAAAGAGCATAGATGGAGTACCTGTGACACTGAAGCTGCATTCACGTCTCTGAATTTACCTCAAGTGACTCAAGACAGCTTATTGCGTATCCAGCAGCATAGTGATGTTTTGTTTCACCATAACACCTTGCTTTCGGGTGATTCGAACGAAGGTAATTGGGGCAGAAGATACAATGGTGAGCTCGTATTATTTGATTGGGAGCGTTTTGGTTATGGCAGCCCAGCTATCGATTTGGCACCGCTCGTTTCTCGGATGGGCACTTTGTCTGACTATGAGTTTATTGTTGACCAGTATCTACTTCATAACAATCTGATTTCCCGAGAAGATTTAATAAAACAATTGATCATCGCGAAAAGCTGGATCGTTGTCGAAGTCACGAATATTTTAGTCTCGCGTAACAACCCTGAAGCTTCGAAATACATCCACTGGTTTAGAGATCAATTACCAACTTGGTTAGCTAGCGTGGAAGGTCAGCTGTAACAAGGTTGGAGTCAAATCTATAAAGGTCTATCTATGAATATTGTCTGTGCGGAAAAACAGGAACTGGCTGAAATTTACCAGCTTGAACATGCTTTGTTTGGTGACCATGCCTATCCGCAATTTTTCATTCGTCAGGCATTTGATTGCTGGGGAAAAGGCTTATTAGTCGCTAAGCAAGACTCAAAGATTGCGGGCTATGTCTTAACGACAACCACGGACATGCAGAATGAGTTTTGGGTCCTATCATTAGCGGTAGACCCGAATTATCGCGGTATGGGAATTGGCCGGAAACTGATGCAACAGGCGGTTGAGTAGTTGCCGCGAGACGCTAAGCTTTTGCTCACTGTAGATCCAAATAACACATCCGCTTGCGCGCTCTACGCATCAATGGGATTTTCTACGATCAAACAAGAAGAAAACTATTTCGGTGATGATGAGCCGAGGTTAGTGATGCAGCTCATCATCTAGATTGTTGTTAACGGTTGTCAATCAAAGGCTCATACTTCGAAGGCAGTCTCGTAGCTCTAGGTCAGCATCACGATACCGTGCATCAACACGACACTAGAGGTGAGCTGAGTTCTCATATCAAAGTATCCGTCGGGACCTTGGCTCTGGTTCTCTTCTCTCATCGTCCTTTCAGCTCGCCAAACCGCCATATAACCAAGGATAAGAATCAGAGTTGTCACCAGTTCCTTTTGTTCGCCAAGTAATACTGCCAGCCAAGCGACGAGCACAATCGCGTTGCTTAGCAGTAGCGCTTTGTTGCTTGATTGGCTTTCAAAGTTCTCTATTCCATTTGCCCACAAAATCCCTGAAAGAAAGCTCAAAATTGCCACGCTGTAGGTGATGAAGAGCGTTTCACCGCTTATCCCCATAAATTGGCTGTCGGTGAGCGAAAGGAGAAGACCGAATAAAAACGGAATTAATCCCATGTACCCCAGTTTGGCCATGGTGTTACGGGTTTGAGTTGTTGCCATATAATCTGTATTCATAGCTGCTGCTCGATCGCGTTTTTGAGCGTAGCGCTCACTGGTGATGTGGAGCTAGGGAAGGTGGCGACGACTTTACCTTCTTTACTGATCAAGAATTTGTAAAAGTTCCACTTAGGCGTTACGCCCGCTTGCTGTTGTATCTCTGTAAACACGGGGTTGGCGTTGCTACCAGACAGTGAAGCTCGCGCCATCATAGGGAAGGTCACGCCGTAGTCGAGGTAACAGACTTTTGCCGTCTTCTCTTCGCTTCCCTTGTCTTGGCGAAAATCATTACTTGGGAAACCGATCACGGTGAAGTCTTGGTCTTTGTAGGTTTGATGAAGTTGTTCGAGCTGCTCAAACTGCGGAGTGAAGCCACATTGGCTAGCGGTGTTTACCACCAATAGAGTTTTGCCTTGAAACTCATCACACAGCGCAATTTCTTCGGTCGAATTTAATAACCTCTGTTTACCATTGAGTATCTCGGGACAGCTCGCTGCAAACGCGATGGAGCTTGTGAGGCTTGTAATCAATATGGTTGAGCAAAGTAGTGAACATTTCATAGGGTTGGCTCATTTTAGTTGGCGTAATGGTTATTACTCTTGAGCACGATGAAATGATCACTTTGCGTATTATTTACCGTCTCTTTAACTCGCGCTTTTAGTTGTACATTTGTTCTCTGAGATAAGATATGGAGTGACCAAGCGACTGATATTCACTTTCGCGCCGAGGCGAGCGGCGAGTAAATACATACCTCCGATCTTCCGGTGTAAGAACAGCGCATCGGCGGGAGGGGTGTGCCAATACTCTTGTTCCATGCTCAAAATGGTTCCAGCTTCACGAAGCCTTTGTGCTAATCCACTTGCTTTGAAGTCGTACTCTTCGTCTACCAACATCGGCTCACAAGCCATCTTCACTAGGTTTAGAATCGCTTGGCGTTGTTCGGGAAGAATGGTCTCGCTAAAGAATCCAATCTGCTCTAATGCTTGATTGAGGCCTTGCTCATCGTTGTTAATGACAGAGGAAAAGGCCAAACGATAACCCTCGCTGAAGCGGTCACTGTACTCACGGGTTGCTCCGAAATCTAACAAACCAATTTGTCGGGTGTTTTCAACGTATAGGTAGTTGGCGAAATTGGGGTCGGTTTGCACCATCTTAAAGTCGAACAACTCTCTGAATAGGAGCTCAAGCAAGCTGTGCATTACAAAGTCACGGGTGCTTTGGTCGTAACTTTCTATTTGTTCTATTGAGACGCCCTCAATGAAGTCCATGGCGAGCACGGATTCTGAAGAGACTTGCGGATGGATCTGAGGCACGACGAAGTGTGAGTGTTCTTTTAATGCATTGTAATAACGGGTCGCATAGTCAGCCTCGCGAGCATAGTCTGCTTCATCATGGAGTTGCTTTTTTGCTTCCTCTAACAACCCTTTGTAGTCGACCGATTTTGGTATCAGACCAACAATGTTGAGCAGTGTGCCCACGTTATCTACATCACTGTCGATGCTTTTTCGAATCCCTGGGTATTGGACTTTGACGGCGAGTTTGTCCCCGGCATCGCTGTAGGCTTGATGAACTTGTCCGATGGACGCACTGGCAATCGGTTTAAAGTTGAAGGAAAGGAACTCGGTTTTCCAATCGTTCCCAAGTGAGCTATCTAAGACTTGATTGAGCTGCTTTGTTGGCAGTGGGTCAGCGTCTGAGCGCAGGCGAGAAAGAATGTCGGCTAACTCCGGTTCTAAGACATCCCCCACATCCATTGAAAGCATCTGTCCCAGCTTCATTGCAGCGCCACGTAGGTGTGCAAGTTGGTCGGTCAAGCGAGCAATGTTCTGTGGCGTTAACAACAAGTCTTTTGCCTTGGGCCTGTTGCCCTGTGCGATTTGCTTGGTGCCTTCTGTTAGCACGTTACCTGCGACTCTTGTCGCCAGCGAGGCGAACTTGCTAAATCTAGAAAGTCGATGAGTGGGAAGGTTTCTCTCTTTTGCCGACATAAAAGTTCTCTCTGGGAATCAGGGTTGATACTAATCTTAGTAAATTACTGTTCACGCTAGTTTGTTAAAAATATCGATAACATCGTTAGATTTTTTGATTGTAGAATAACTACTTACTGTGATTGGTATGACTGCAAAGTTCTGTCAATCATTACACAACCTCATGTATTGTTGTGATAACTTGTCGCCTGAATCAGTAACTCGATTGAAAAGGACAAAGCATGAAGTTTATTTGGTTGAAAGTCGCTCTTACCGTATTAGTATTTGCTGCACTGTTTGGCATCGTTTACTACAAAGTCGCCAGTGGTATGTATTAACTCGATACTATTTGGTACAGCTGTTTCCGTTGCAACGTGATTGTCCGGTTAACCAGAATGAGATCTTATATCGATTCTTGGCAAACCTTAGGTAGCACCAGTCTGCAATCGGCTTAAATATGGCCCAACGCAATGGCGCATAAAGCCAACCTTTTCCTACTAGGTTCCATGCTTGGTAGGTCACATCTAACCCAAGTAGTAGCCTTCCGTTTTCATCAAGAGCATGCAGCACTGTGTTCGCGGCATCCGCATCAATTTGAGGATAGTTGGCAAACCCGTCACTATAGATGTCGATGGTATGAATCTTGTTCTTGGTATCGTACTTAGCGAGCGCAGCCATTTCTTTAGCGCACAGTGGACACGTTCCGTCATAAAATATTGTTAATTCAGTCATTGATTTCTTTACTATTTTTGCCATTTTCAAACTATACGCAAATGTCGATTAGGTGGATCATTCTGCCCACATATCCGACACTGTCAGTGTGACGACTGTTTTACGATATCATCTAGAGGTAACATCTGTTCCATGCAATTAGAAATTAAGAGTCGAATTTACATGACAACCAAGCTAATTAACCGCTTTATCATCGCCTGTATCGCGCTCATCTTGAGTGGTTGTGTCAGCTACAGCATTACCGAGCAAGAGATGACAGAATATCTTGCTGATTCAGTCATGCTTGAACAAGAGGTAGGTGTACAAAGCGTGATGTACGCACAAGTGGCAGTGGATGATCTAGAAGTACAAATTGGCCGAGCCGATGAACAACGCGTGTCCGTGTTGGCGAATACCAATGCAAAAGTTCAAGTGTTCAATATGCCGAATATGGGGTTGGACCTAGATTTAGAATTCAGCGCGATTCCTGAATATGACAAGGAAAGTGGTGAAGTGTACCTAAAGTCGTTGCGTCTAGAGCGATTTGAAGAGAAGGAGCAGCAGCTATCTCCTGAGATCGAAAAGCTGCTTAAGCCAGCGGTATCGATGATCGGTTTTGCTTTGTCTCAATCTCCAGTTTACAAACTGGATAGCAACAAGGTGCAAGAGTCGCTGATCAAGTCATCAGAACCGAATCTAGTGATCCGAGATAACAAATTGGTCATTGAGTTGTTTGATTAATCCCACATACATAAGTTTCTACTAAGCTATCACACATAATGGCTGCCTACTGGGCGGCCATTTTTCTTTCTATTGAGTTGGTTCACGAACTCTATCTATTAGGCCATTTATTGAATTAGCCGCGTATCTCACCTTTACTTTACTCTTGTGAGCAAGTCATCGCTTCAGTCATCAAATCATAAGAAAGAAAAGGTGAACGAACTATGAAGAGTCCAGTAATTGCGGATAACAAACCCATCAAAGTAGAGCTGACGAAGGGAGAGGAGTATTACTTCTGTACCTGTGGGAAATCGAAAAACCAACCGTTTTGTGACGGTTCTCATGCCGGTACGGGGTTCAAACCGAAAAGCTTTGTTGCCGAAGAGGACGGTGATGCTTACCTGTGTCGCTGTAAGTATTCTAACAATCTTCCTTTTTGCGATGGCACTCATAAACAGTTCACTGCGGAGCAAGTTGGGCAAGAAGGCCCAGAAGTTCACATTCAAGCGGCAGCCCCTGATTTATCTCCTGCGGCAACCGCAACCAAAGAAGAGCCTACCGTGGAGTTTATTCATCAGTTAGCGCGTGATGGTTTGTCCAAGGTGGGGCACCATGGGCCAATGACTTCTATGGGTGTGCCTAGGCACCTCTTGCCTCACTGGGATGACATTCAAGTCATGGTCGCGCAAATGGCCACCAAGCCTTTATTGGAAAACGTGCCAGTAGGAACGGAACTGATTATTGGCCCTAACGCCAGAAAACCATTGAAGCTCAATATTCCTCTGTTTGTATCGGACATGAGTTTTGGGTCGCTATCTGAGGAGGCGAAAGTGTCTTTGGCGACAGGAGCTGAACTTGCAGGAACCGGGATCTGCTCCGGGGAAGGCGGCATGTTACCCGAGGAACAGGCCGCCAATTCTCGTTACTTTTATGAGCTAGCCAGTGCTCAGTTTGGTTACGATGAAGCCAAGCTCAAAAACGTTCAAGCCTTCCATTTTAAAGGTGGGCAAGGCGCAAAAACGGGAACGGGCGGGCATCTGCCTGGTGTGAAGAATATCGGTAAGATCGCGGAAGTACGTGGTATTGAAGCGGGCACTGCGGCTATTTCTCCCCCTACTTTTAAAGATCTAAAAACCGCAGCGGACTTTAAAAAATTCGCTGATCGCGTGCGTGAAGTGACAGGCGGTATCCCAATTGGCTTCAAGCTAAGTGCCAATCATATCGAAGAAGACATTCAGTTCGCATTGGATGCAAGTGCCGATTACATCATTTTAGACGGTCGAGGCGGCGGTACTGGCGCTGCACCAGAAATGTTCCGAGACCATATCAGTGTGCCAACGATTCCAGCTTTAGCTCGCGCTAGAGCTTATCTCGATAAACAAGGCGTCAGTGACCGAGTTACATTGATCATCACGGGTGGTTTACGTGTGCCGATGGACTTTGTAAAAGCGATGGCGCTTGGCGCAGATGGTGTCGCTATCTCGAACAGTGCCATGCAGTCGATAGGATGTGTGGCAGCGAGAATGTGTAATACTAATAATTGCCCGGCGGGTATCGCGACTCAAAAGGCCGACTTACGCCAGCGTTTAAATGTCGAGAAAGCTTCGAATCAGCTTAAAAACTTCTTCGAGGCGTCGACCGAATTAATGCAAGTGATGGCGAGAGCGTGTGGACATGATCATCTGAATCAATTCAACCCTCACGATTTGGCTACATGGAATCGTGAGATGGCAGAACTATCGGGCGTTGCCTATTCCGGTGTTAGTCCTCTCAATCCACTTAAGTAAACAGCACGTCGATAAAGCACATTCACTGGGTTTTTGAGTGTGCTTGTTTTCTCCATTCAACTATTAACCACTCCAATTCATTTACCCATTCCAATCCATTGCTTTGTAAGCACTTTTAAATTATTTCCTGTTTTTGAAAATATTACTTTACCTCAAGTTAACTTGAGGTTTTATCATCCTTCTCAATCTAAAAAACAAACCATTACCTTGTTACTTTCTAAGGGGGGCAAGTTCAGTAGAGGGCAATCATGAGGTGACAAACAAATCAGGGGTTAGGTATGGAACAGCGTCAAGTCACGGAATATTTTTCAAGAATTGGTTTATCTCAACCAAGCGATACCACAATCGAAAGCCTAAAGGCGATCCATCAACATCAACACCGAACCATTCCGTTCGAGAATTTTGATGTGGTTCAGGGGTTGCCTATTCAACTGTCTCAAGAGGCATTGCATGAAAAGCTGGTGGTTAATCAGCGAGGGGGTTATTGCCAAGAACTTAATGGGTTGTTGTTGAATATGTTAACTCATATGGGCTTTGAAGCGAGAGCTTTACTGGGGCGAGTACATCTAGCGGGAGAGCCGACAGGGCGTAGCCATCGAGTGACATTGGTGACGATTGATGACAAGCAGTGGCTAGTGGATGCGGGTTTTGGCACTTTTACCCCTCGCGCTCCATTGCTGATTGAAACCAATATTGAGCAGTCTAATGACTTACAAACTTTTCGTTTTATCGAAGATGAACGATATGGCTTCTTACTGCAGATAAAGCAGGGTGAAGAGTGGATGAACGTGTACAGCCTAGACATGACGTATGTGGGTGCCAACGACCTAGAGTCGAGCAACTTCTTCACTTCAAACAGTCCGAAATCCATTTTTACATCAAACTGTATTGCGGCACTGCCGATTGAAGGTGGGATTGTCACGCTGCTTAACCAGAAAATTAAAATTAGCAAAGATGGCTCAACCGAGGAATGGCTACTTGAAGACGAGCCTACGTACCTTACTGCATTACAAACGTACTTTGGTTTAGCGCCAAATGTGCCTTTTCAAACTTTAGAGAAATGTTTCTAACCAAATTTAAGGATCAACAATGAAAGTATTAGCAATTGGCGCAACCAACAGTAAAGCATCGATTAACCAACAATTGGCAGCGTACACCGCAAGCTTAGTTGAGGGAGCGCAAGTAGAGGTGCTCGATCTTAATGATTTCGAGATGCCTATTTACAGTGAAGACAGAGAAAAAGAGTCTGGCGTTCATCAACACGCGCAGCGCTTTTTTAGCAAGATTGGTGAAGCAGATACTGTGATCATCTCTTTTGCCGAGTACAACGGTTCATACACAGCGGCCTTTAAAAATGTGTTCGATTGGGCATCACGCATCGATATGAAAGTGTACCAAGGCAAGCCAGTGGTGATGCTCGCTACCTCTCCGGGTCCAGGTGGCGCGACCTCTGTGCTGTCTTCTGCAGTGAACTCAGCGCCTTACTTTGACGCTGACGTGAAAGGTTCGATGTCAGTGCCAAGTTTCTACGATAACTTCGATATGGAAACGGGCGAGATGACTAACTTAGAGATGATCGACAACCTTAAGATGATCATGAAAAAGATCTAGCGGAATAAGCTATCCAATGCATCTAAGAAAAACAGCCATCATTTGACGGCTGTTTTTACGATCTGAATAAGCAGCTTTTACATGATAATTAAAAGCTAATTCGAAAGGGCTAAACTTAAACTTAACTTTAGTTATACTGGTAAATGGACTTGAATGACTAAATGACATGGAAAAGGGAAGTAACAACATGAAAAACATCGTGTATTTAACGATTGGTCAACTCTCGGAACGTAGTGGTGTTGCCCCTTCGGCTCTGCGTTTTTATGAAACCAAAGGATTGATTGCCTCTATCCGCACCAATGGTAATCAACGACGTTATCAATCAGCGATGTTGAGGCGAATTGCCCTTATTCAAGTTGCTCAGTCAATAGGTTTCACGCTAGAAGAGATCACCGAAGAGCTGTCTAGCTTGCCGATGAACCACACTGCAACCAAGCGCGATTGGGAGCGAGTGGCAAAGAAATGGCAAGGGCAACTCGACAGTAAGATGGCACAGATCCGTTCATTACAAGAAAACCTCACAGGCTGTATTGGCTGCGGCTGCCTGAGCATGCAAAAGTGCCATCTATTGAACCCAGAAGATATTCTCCATGACCAAGGGCAGGGTGCTCAGCGTATTGTTGATTAGCCTCCATTTCGTATGAACATCGAACTCAATTCTATATGTGTTATCACTTGATAGAGCTGTGGTGGTAGGGGTATCTCGTCTAGACAAAGCGGAATTAAGGGTCTAGTTTAGGTGGTTCTTTCAATAAAAGAAGAGGTTAGTTATGTTCAGCCATGTTTTTCTCGGTACCGAAGATATTGAACGCGCGAAGGCTTTTTATGACCCAATCATGAAAGTGCTTGGCTACAGTGAAGGTTCCGTTGACCCTAAAGGGCGCTGTGTTTACGTTAGCCAAACTGGTGTATTAGGTTTAACCAAACCGATTGATGGTCAGCCTGCAACGCACGGCAATGGTATGACGGTTGGCTTTTTGGCCTCTTCACCAGAAGCGGTGGATGAGTGGCATCGTGTTGGTGTAGAAAATGGCGGTACGAGTATTGAAAACGGGCCTGGTGAGAGAGGGTCGGATGAACGCCGACTTTACATGGCGTATTTGCGAGATCCTGATGGAAACAAGATCTGTGCAACTCACTTTATGCCTTAGTTCATGATATGCCTCAGTTCGTTTTATGCCACTGTGGCGTATAATTAAGTCATCTTAGTGGTTCAAACCAAACAGGCTATTGCAAAGGATTGGCGAGATGACTTCAAACGAACTATTTTATGAGAGCTTTGAGCGTTGCCGGATTGATCAAGCGTTTTTAGAGTCATTCTTGGCCGACTTTTGCCAACATAACCCTAGGTTTTCAGAACGCTTTGAGAAAGTAGGATTGGAGCAACAAACTAAGATGCTCAAGGCTTCCATCATCCTCATCTACAATTCTGCTGGATTACCCAGTGTGCGTAATTCCGTAAAGCGACTCGGAAAGCAGCACAAAGATTTAGGAATGGATATCTCTGAGCAAGAGCTTAATGAGTGGTTTAAATCATTGCTCAATACGGTTAAGAAATACGATCCTCATTACAATGAGCAAGTCGAACAAGCACGGACAGAAACCCTCGATGTTGGCCTTAAAATCATGAAGCAAGAGTGCGTGGTCCCAAGCTCTGTAAACAGCTAGATTCTTGATTAGTTTTTCTCTGTTTTGCTTATTCGCTATTTAAAAATGGCAAGAGCTCGGCATAGCAGATAACACCATTATTATCTTCACGGCTGATAATGGCCCTGAAATAATGACATGGCCTGATGTTGGTATGACACCATACCACGGTGAGAAAGGTACCACGTGGGAAGGTGGTGTTCGTGCTCCGGCTCTCGTAAGCTGGCCGGGTAAAATTCCTGCGGGCAGTGTGGGTAACGGCATCTTCGATGGTATGGACTGCTTGCCAACACTTGTTGCTGCTGGTGGTCCTGCGGATCTGAAAGAGAAAATGCTGAAAGGTTACGATGGCTTTAAAGCACACCTTGATGGGTACAACCAAGTCGATATGTTAACGGAGAAAGGCTAATCGAATCGTAAAGAGATTTACTACTACGAACGTGACAAGCTACAAGCGGTTCGAGTCGGTGATTGGAAAGCTCACTTCGTAGTACAGAATCATGGTTGGAGCGGTCCGAAAGAAGAGTTAAATGCACCGCTACTGTTTAACTTGCGACGTGACCCTTATGAGCGAGCAGCAGAAGAGTCAGGTATGTACTTGAAGTGAATGGGACAAAAAATGTGGGCATTTGGCCCGGCTCAAGCGGCGGTACAGCAACACCTAGCGACCTTCAAAGAGTGGCCACCTAAGACGCCAGAAACTCAGCCAGACAATACCGGTGGTGTGGGGAATTAGCGTACACTCACTTCCAGAAACTAAATAAACAAAGCTCAGCCCCTAAGTTTTAGAAACCTAGGGTGTTGGGCTTTTGTTTTGCTAAAAGAAAAAGGCTATCAGAAGAAGTGAACTAGTCCTCAAGAGGAAGTTGATAGCTGTTTTTAAGCTCTTTGACTGAAATGTTAGATTGGATTGCGCTTACACCTTTCACTCGTCGAATTGAGCTGATTCGCTCAAAATACTCTTCCAAATCTCTCGCCAAAACCTGAATCATGTAATCGGCTCCGCCTGCAATGCAGTGACACATGGTGATCCAGTCTGTCACTGCGACAAACTCTTCAAAAGGCTCGGTGTTTTCAACCTCATGGTTACCGAGTGTCACTAGGGTAAAACCTGCCACATGAAGCCCTAGCTTTTTGCGATTAAGCTGCGCGGTATAGCCATCAATATAGCCCGTCTCTTCCATGCGCTTCCAACGACGCCAGCAAGGTGTTTCACTCAGGTTGACCTTCTCGGCAAGCTTGCTGTTACTCATGCGCCCATCTTTTTGGATATGTCCAAGAATGGCAATATCCGTATCATCTAGCACTTCATTGGTGGATTCTTTCACTTTCATGGTATTTTTAGAAAAATTCTGCTCAAATTTGATTTTATACTAGCGCATATAGCAATTTAATTCCTACTCGAATCGGTAAACTCTTTTCCCAATAACGTTTTATTTACTAGGAGAGAAAGAATGAGCGCTCAATTAATGCTAGCGTTCTTGTTGTTTTCAATATCGATTGGAATTACACCGGGAGCAGGAAACATTGCATTGCTTGGGATATCAAGCCGATATGGATTTGCGGCAACATTGCCTTTTGTCTCTGGTAACGCTTTTGGCATTATCATCATACTGGCGGGTTCAAGTGCTGGCTTAGTGAGCCTATTTACCCTCTACCCAGAGATCTACACGGTAATGAAGTACCTTGGGGCGGCTTATTTACTGTTTATGGCGTGGTCGATTGCCAACATGGAAATTGAGCAAGAAGAGTCGGTGAATCGCTCAGGATTTATGTCTGGTGTTTTGATTCAAGTTTTAAACCCGAAAGGGTGGATTGCTTCGCTGACCGTATTTTCTCAGTTCATCACCACACAGGCAGATTACCTGATTCAAGTGGTGACGATTACCACTATCATGGTGGGAACTGGTGTATTGTGTATGTTGGTTTGGGCGTATTGCGGCACTATGTTGCAGCGTCTATTACAATCACCAAAACAAATGGTGATGGTTAACCGCTGTTTGGGTGGAAGCCTAGCTTTAGTGGTTGCTTTTATGCTTTATCAGCCAGCGTAGAGCGTCTTTACCAAAGAAAAAGCCACTCCTAAATACATAGGAGTGGTGTCTAAATATCGACAAAGTCGTTAACGATAAACAGTCAGTTAATCATCACTAATAAGTTAATAATAACTGATACGTTAACAAGGACACTTGAGGAAATTTGCTCACAATATTAAGCGGTTTCAACCTCTTTTACTGGCGCTGGGTTACGAATTAGGTGGTCAAATGCGCCTAGACTTGCTTTCGCACCTTCACCCATCGCAATGATGATCTGCTTGTAAGGTACTGTTGTTACATCGCCTGCTGCAAACACACCTTTCATCGATGTTGCGCCATGAGCGTTAATCTCAATCTCACCGCGTGGTGAAAGCTCAACCTTCGAACCTTTCAACCATTCGCTGTTCGGCATTAGACCGATTTGAACGAAGATACCCGAAAGCTCAATCTGTTTAAGCTCTTCAGTGTTGCGGTCTTTGTATTCCAGACCTGTTACGCGATTTCCATCACCCAACACTTGTGTCGTCTGAGCCATTTTGATGATTTCGATGTTTGGCGTTGCGTTCGCTTTGTCGATTAGTACTTGGTCAGCACGTAGTGTGTCAGCAAATTCAAGCACGGTTACATGTTCCACAATACCTGCTAGGTCGATAGCCGCTTCAATGCCTGAGTTACCGCCACCGATAACCGCTGTTTTCTTACCTTTGAATAGTGGACCGTCACAGTGTGGGCAGTAAGCCACGCCTTTGTTACGATATTCTTGCTCACCCGGAACGTTCATTTCACGCCAGCGTGCACCTGTACTTGTGATAACAGAGCGAGCTCGTAGTGTTGCGCCACTCTCTAATTCAACGTGGATGTAGCCGTCTTTCGTATCTTCTGCAGCAATGATGTTGGCAGCACGCTGCTCAGTCATTACTTCTACGCCGTACTCTTTTACGTGCTCTTCTAGGCTAGCCACTAACTTAGGACCCGTCGTCGCTTTTACTGAGATAAAGTTCTCAATCGCCATGGTATCCATGACTTGGCCACCAAAGCGGTCTGCAGCGACACCAGTGCGAATGCCTTTACGTGCTGCGTAGATAGCTGCTGAAGAACCAGCTGGGCCACCACCCACAACTAACACGTCAAATGGTGCTTGTTGGTTTAGGTTTGCCGCTTTCTTTTCCGCTGCGCCTGAGTCTACTTTATTTAGGATCTCAGCCAGTGACATGCGGCCTTGACCGAATAGTTCACCATTAATGAATACACTTGGTACCGCCATGATATCGCGAGACTTCACTTCCTCTTGGAATGCTGCGCCATCAATCATAGTGGTCTTAATCATCGGGTTAATTGCTGACATCATGTTGAATGCCTGAACCACTTCTGGACAGTTTTGGCACGATAGTGAGATGAAAATCTCTACATTAAGCTCTTGATCGAATTCTTTTATTTGCTCGATTACGTCAGCTTCAAGCTTGATAGGGTGACCACCATTATGAAGCAGTGCCAGTACCAGTGACGTGAACTCGTGCCCCATTGGTAAACCGGCGAAACCGATCGCAGTACCTTTCTCTTGGTTCAAAACCTGCATGATAGGGCTACGCGTGCTTGCGCTATCATCGCGAGTTACTTCAATTTTATCGGTTAAAGATGCAATGTCATTTGCTAGGCCTTGGAGTTTGTGTGCGGTATCGCTGTCATCTAGGCTCAGCACTAACTGAACATTGGTTTTTAAGTTTTCTAGGTATGCTTTTAGCTGCTGCTTCATTGCTTGATCTAACATAATCGTGCCTGTTCTTAAATTCTGTGTCTTGGTATTGACCAATACCTTCTTGCTGAAAAAGGAAAATAAAAAGGGGGCGCAAGTCGGCAAATTGAATGTGGTGTTGCTGCTTTGAAAGGGTGGCGCGCAACTGCCCTTTAGGAGGGAGGCCGAAGCGCGCCTGTAGAACCGTTTTATTTGTTCTTTTTAGATAGGCTTAGATTAAATCTTACCTACTAGGTCTAGAGATGGTGCTAGAGTCTCTTCGCCTTCTTTCCATTTAGCTGGGCAAACTTCACCTGGGTTAGCCGCTACATATTGTGCTGCTTTAACCTTACGTAGTAGGTCTTCAGCGTCACGACCGATACCTTCAGCAGTGATTTCCATTGCTTGGATAATGCCTTCTGGGTCGATTAGGAACGTAGCACGGTCTGCTAGGCCTTGACCTTCACGCATTACGTTGAAGTTGTTTGTGATAGTGCCTGTTTGGTCGCCTACCATGAAGTATTCGATAGTGCCGATTTTGTCAGAAGTATCGTGCCATGCTTTGTGAGAGAAATGAGTGTCAGTTGATACTGAGTAAACTTCTACACCGCGAGATTGAAGCTCTGCGTATTTTTCTTGTAGGTCAACTAGCTCAGTTGGGCATACGAAAGTGAAGTCTGCTGGGTAGAAGAAGAACACTGCCCACTTGCCTTTGACGTCTTGCTCAGTGATTTCTACGAACTCGCCGTTTTTGAATGCTGTTGCGTTGAATGGTTTGATTTCTGTATTGATCATGTTTGGATTCTCTTTCTAATTTGTAGTGTTTAACGCTATCCCGCGTCGATGGAGATATATTGCATCCGCACCGAAAATTAGTGAAATCGGACATTTCTATAGATTCAATAGGTGATTCCTATCTTTGAAAGGAGAAAGTTATCGACAAAAGCTATCAAACGTCGGCAACACCTAATTTGAGTGACTATGCTCGTTAGATTGTTCTCTACATTAGGCTTATCTCTATTAGCGTGAGCGCCTATGTATAGTGTGAGTATCTATGTAGCGTTTCTTGAAGTGGGTTAAGATCTTATTGGGGTTCTTTATAACATAAAATTATCATTAATATAATTTATGATAATTTCATATAATTGGTTTGTCTCCATATACTCTCTCCATCGAAACGAAATACAGAAGCTGAGCTTCGAAAGTACAGAATTAAGAAGAATTGGAGAAAGTTATGAAAATGAATCACGTAGGCATCATGGTTGGTGATATGGACCAAGCAGTAGAGTTCTACACAAAGGCTCTAGGTCTAAGAGTTGTAATGAACAACACTAAAGTGATGGAAGAACGCGAATCTGCAATCGGCCGCATGTGTATCGCTGTATTTGGTGAAGGCTTCAAAGGCTTCAACATTGCTCACCTAGTAACTTCAGACGGTATCGGTGTTGAGCTATTCGAAATGGTTGCCCGCCAAGAGCGTCACGAAGTAGATTTCTCTCGTTTAGGTATCTTCCACTTCTGTCTGCAGCTTCCAAAAGAGCAATTTGATTCAGCTATCAAACGTGTAGAAGAGTTTGGCGGTAAAGTACGCATGGACATTCACCGTTATCACCCAGAAGACGAGCTAAAACAAGCACAAATGGTTTACCTAGAAGACCCGTTTGGCAACCTATTCGAATTCTACTCTCACTCATACGAAGATACGTACGCGACAGATTACGAGTAATCGCGTTATTGCCTTTAAGGTAGAAAACCTAGACACCCCCAAAAAGGATTGGTAGAGATACCAATCCTTTTTTGTAGCTTGAACTCACATAGATTCGATTCAAGCGGTTACTAAGTTACCTATGCTGGTTAGATAATTAAATATTGTTAATTTTAGAATTACCAATGAAATCAGAGAGCGCAGTAATTACTTTCTTCGTGATTTAATGAGGTATTTTACACCATAACTTGGTTTTTTTTACCATCCGTTTTGTTTATTTGACTTTTAAATCACTATAGATCGTTGATAGATATAAGATATACGTTGGTACGCAAATTGATTACGAATAAGCCTTTTAGTCAAGAATGTAGCGTTTATTAAACGCCTAGTTACTCACTTTAGGTATTACGAGGTTTTTCGATGATTAATAATCGACTTTTTGTATCAATATTTCTTTTTTTTAGCGTAACTTTTTCGTTTCTAGTTCCCGCTGAGACTCTTACAACTGGAAAAGATATAAAAATATTAGAGAAGGGTTCAAGTGTTACAAGTAGAGAAGAGTTTGTATTAGATACTAGCAGTATTATTTCAGCCATGGCCTCTTATAAAGTGCCAGCTGTGAGCTTTGCGGTTATAGAGAACAACGAGATCGCTAGAGCTGATGCAATAGGCTACATAAATAGTAGTGGATCGAAAGAAGTCGATGTAAACACATTATTTCAAGCAGGATCAATATCAAAATCTATTTTTGCAATTCTTGCTTTAAGCTTAGTTGATAGTGGACTCATTGATTTAGATGACAATGTCGAGCCATTTCTTGGAAATTGGCGTATACCAAACCCTAAAAATCATCAAAATGATGATGTGACCTTACGGACAATATTGAGTATGTCATCTGGTTTGGGTGTTGGTGGGTATTTTGGCTACTCTCCCGGAGAGTCAATACCGAGTCTTCTCGAAACTCTGGGTGGTAAAGAACCTGCAAATAGTAAGCCTGTTGTGTTAACACAAAAGCCTACCACCGCGTATGAGTATTCGGGCGGTGGCTATCAGGTTGTTCAGTTAATTACTGAGAATATCAGTCAAATGACTGCTCAGAGAGCTGCTAATAAGTTTATTTTTGAGCCGCTTGCGATGTTCAATTCAAGTTATGCTCAACCCACATATGATAATTTAGCCAACGCGGCTCAAGCAACTGATAGTGATGGTAAGGCATTTCCATATCAGTGGAGAGTTTATCCTGAATATGCAGCTGCTGGCCTTTGGAGCACACCTACTGATATTGGCAAGTTTATCATATCAATTAATAAAGCTTATAAAGGGTCTAATAAACAAATCGTTAGCCCTTTACTTGCAAGGCAATCTCTTTCTCGTCAGAAAAATACACCTTATGGATTAGGCTTTGTAGTGAAGGGTCAAGGTGATAACCTTCATTTTATGAAGCTGGGCCAGAACTCGGGTTACCAAGGTTGGCTCGTTGGACTACCGAACACAGGTCAAGGCGCTGTGATTATGACAAATTCTGATAATGGAAGAGACCTCGCTCAAGCTCTAATTTATTCGATTGCTGAAACTTATCACTGGCCGATCGTTGGTCAGCTTGAAGATGCTTGGATGATAAAATAGACCTCGGCTTTTATATCACTTATTTTTATTAATAATTCAATGTGGACAAGCAGTTTAGAAGCATTTCTTTGTTCGGAAGTACGTGGTTTAAGTATTTTGTGTTCGTTAGTTTCTGAAGATAATCTTATAAAACTTATTTATAGTTTTTTGTGCTTGGTGGGTTATTGATCCTGTTGTTTTCAAAGTACTGATGGACAGGCCGCAGTACTTTGATAGGTTTTGTTAAAGTTGACGTTTTGACGATAAAACCTTTCATGAACATGACTGGAGAAAGCGATCTTCATGAAAACATGGTGCATTCATACCGGATGGTAGCCTTTGCTGAACCGCGACTATACTCAGCACTGTATGGCGAACCAAAACACAACGAAAACAGAGAAAATGCACAGATTAGCGCACCCAAGTTACATGAAAAAACTGCATATCACTTTTACCGCTCTTATTCTTATGATATTGACTGGATGCACCTCAACGTCGGCGGTCGGCAGTTCTAAAACAAAGGAATATGCCAAGTCACATGCTCTTGCTGGTAAAGCTTCTTGGTATGGTGATAAGTTCCATGGCAAGCTCACAGCAAGTGGTGAGACGTATCATATGAATGCTTACACGGCAGCGCATAAAACCTTAGCCTTTGGCACGATCGTGAGAGTGACTAACACCACCAATAATAAATCTGTCGAAGTGAAAATTAACGACCGAGGCCCTTACGTAAAAGGCCGAGTGATCGACCTTTCACACAAAGCATTTGCGAAAATCGGCAACGTTAAGCAAGGCACAGTTCCTGTTAGAATCGAAATTGTTGATGACAGTAATACCTTTAGGTACAAACATTAATCACCTCTAAGTTTGAGTTGGTTTGTGAAACTCCAAGGGTTGGTAGAGATACCACCCCCTTCGTTTTAGGGCTCCAACTTAGGTGTGACAAGAACGTATTCTAATAGATCGATGGAAAGGCACCGAGTGTTCCTGTGGGAACTCAATATCTACTCCGCTCAGCCTCAGATAGTGATAGAATCCCCGAATCAGAATTACCGAGAAACTCTATGTTTATCCATCAAGTTAATGACATCGACTGGCTGGTTATTACCGCTTTTGAAGAACTGAAAACTATGTTTATTGAAGATGCAGGCAGGATCCCTCGCTGCTTCTCTGTCGCTAGCGAATTGAGCCTGATTGATCAAGCCAAGCGTGCTTATGGATACTTACCTCCACTTCGCGGCGTTATCACCGATACCGGCACTTTTCAAAGCCCGGATAATGAAGAAGATTTGAATCCACAACTTGCCTGCTTAGTTGAAGGGCGTGGTCGAGTGTTTATCTATCACGGAGGTTTTGTTGCTTTTGTGGATGATGAACAAACCTTCATTACCCGAATGGATTAGACTAAAAATTAGCTTTGGAAAAATGAATGTGCGAACTGAAAATAATTTAAAGCATGATAAACCGCTTGTGCTTGAGCTGAAAGAAGCTCCTTTAGCAAGGAGCTTCCAATATTTTGTTAGATCTCTTCGCCTGTATCTAACCAAGGTGTGCCTTGGAGATTAGGGTAACCCTCTAGGTAAGTAATTTCAGCACCGGTTTCACTTTTTACTTTCCTAACAATGTCAAGAAATGTCTTTTCTGTCCATTCCTCAGGAGTTCCAACCATTGCTTGTGCCATTTCGCGGCTAATTTGCATAAGTCCACCAGTTTGTTTTGTGAACGTAGCATATGTATCTAGATGATACCCACCTTCGTACTCCCAAAGACAAGCTGTAATCCTCAAACTGTCACTGCCCTCAACATCGCGATTGGCTTGAGCTACCCAAACTGCTCCCTCGCAAGAAGCCATTTTAATAGATGCACCACTTGCTGCAGCTAAAGCTGCCATTGAAGACCCTTCAAAAGGATTAATTAGCTTGAATCGGCCTGGTTCAGAAGGTGGCTTAGAAAATGATGGGATTGGGGTGTTCTCTGTTGCGTTATTAATATTTTGTCCTAGCCCGTCGCTAGCAGCAGCTATTACAGAGGAACGGTGACTATTGGTTTCAATATTAAAAATTCGATAATACTCAACGGTTTTAGTTTTCTCTACCAAAGAGTTGTTTAGGGAGCCACAGCCAGCCAAGGCTTTGTTGCTTAATTCAGAGCGAAGACATGCCTGTCCCATGTGCTTGACTCT
>NZ_JAEFCE010000057.1:0-31592 GCF_016406055.1 Vibrio sp. IB15 | reverse complement strand
GGACATAAAAAGACCCCCAATAATTGGTGTCCAACTATTGGGGGTCAGTTCATTATGCGGCTTTTTATTTGGCTGTGATAAACTGTGTTTAGATGAATCTGGACACAAATTATGACAAGCCTAACCAACACGTTTCTGAATACACTTTCCGATATCGCCCAACATAATGACCACCGTTTCGGCGTGGTGTTTAATGGCAGTGCGACATGGCAAAATTCCGCTATCTCTACCTATCTAATTGGCGCAAACACACAAAGTGTTTTCCAAATCGGTGGCACTCCGTTTGAAGGGGTAATGCATGAACCAGTAAAGAAAGGTCAGCAACTTCTCGGTCGCGAATGCCAAGTGTTGGTGTGTGATTTTAGAGAGCAGTTTGATGCAAACGGTTTTAGCGCTGCGCTTGGTGCGTTAGTGGGAGGTGGATTATTGTTGGTGCTGCCACCAAACATCAAAGATCCTGAACACACCGAAGATTCGGCGTTTGGTGAATGTTGGCTCAAAACTCATTTTGATAAACTCATCTCAGTTTCCCAAAGCGATGAAGCGTCGGGATTGAAGTGCAGTTTTGATTCGCTTCCGCAAAAACGCATTGAAGCAACCCGTCTAAATCGATTTGAGCAGCAGAATGTCGCCATTGAGTTAGTCAAAAAAGTGGTGTCTGGTCATCGAAAGCGTCCTTTGATTTTAACTGCAGACAGAGGCCGTGGTAAAAGCTCGACGTTAGGTATTGCAGCAGCGCAGCTTTTGGCTGAACGTCCTGGATTCAACATTGTTGTGACAGCTCCATCTGTTAAGGCCATTGAGCCTGTTTTTTCGCATGCGCAACAAAGACTCGACGGTTGTGAAGCCCTTAATGCCACTCATGTTTGCTACCAAGGTGGCAGCCTTAGATTTGTCGCGCCAGACGAATTACTAAAGTCCAAGCCTGATTGCGATCTGTTGTTGGTTGATGAAGCAGCGGCGATTCCCATTCCAATGTTGAAGTCTATGGTTGATAGTTATCACCGCATGGTTTTTTCAACCACGGTTCATGGCTATGAAGGGAGCGGTCGAGGTTTCGGAATCAAATTCGAAGCATGGCTTTCCAAGCATCGCCCAGGCTGGAAAGGATACAGACTTGAACAGCCTATCCGTTGGAATAATAACGACCCGCTTGAAGCTTGGTTGTTTGATTGTTTCTTACTTGGTGCAGCCTCATCAATTGATACGGCAGAGCACCAAGTTGAAGTGCTTTCTAATGAGAAACTCAACTCACTAAGTTTGGTCGAGTTATCCAAGCAAGATTGTTTAGCTAACCCAAGTAAGCTCCATCAATGTTTCTCTCTGCTGGTTGATGCTCATTATCAAACATCTCCAAATGACCTGATGCAGTTCCTAAGCAACTCTGCGATTCAATTGTACGCCGTGTGGCAGCAAGAAGAGTGTTTGGGTTGTATGTTGGTCACGCAAGAGGGTGGGTTAGACAGCGAATTGATTTCCCAGATTCAAATTGGAAAACGCAGACGACAAGGCCATCTGGCCCCAGTGTTGTTAGCTAATCAACTTGGCGCAGCACAAGCGGCAACGAGCCGCTGTATCAGAGTCATGCGTATCGCGGTTTCAACACGTCACCAAGGTCTTGGTATTGGCAGTTGGATGCTGGACAAGTTGTCACTGCATATTGAACAAGCCGACTACTTAGCGACGAGTTTTGGAGCGACAAGCGATTTGATTGCATTCTGGCGTAACAACGATTTTGCTCCAGTACATATTGGCCATCAGCGTGATCAGGCAAGTGGTTGTCACTCTGTGCTAATGGTTAAGCCTCTTAATGCCAATTCTGAAAGTTGGGTCAGCCAACTTCTGCAACATTTTGAGCGCAGCTTTTGTTTTGTCGTTTCGGGTTCACTAGCCTCTCTTGAAGTCGATATGGTGCGTGCACTGCTGCCAACTTATTGTGAATCAATCTGCGAGCTTGAAGCCCAACTTATCAAGAACTATGTTGAAGGAGGGAATAGTTACGACAGCATTGGCTACAGTGTGTTGAAGTTGGTGCTTATTAGTAATGCACGTCAAGCTCAGGTAGTCCCCCTCGATTCTACGAATGTCGTTCATTCTTCCGTTTCTGATTTGTTGCTTGCCAAAGTTGTTCAACAGAAAGGGTGGGGGAGCTGTGTTGAACAATTTAACTTTGTTGGGCGTAAGCAAGCTGAGGCTCAATTCCGAAAAGATGTAGAAGCCTTATTGGTGAATTTACAGTGTAAATAGCGACAGCCAATTTCAAATGTGATTTACAGTGTAAATTAGAATGTTGAATTTACACTGTAAACTGTCCCTTAATCCCAAGCCTTCTGCCTCATTTCGATTCCACTCCCTCAATTTCTTATTTAACTCACCACATCACAGGACAGTGAAACTTCAAATCAAACCGTGTGAGAATTGTCGCTTTGTCTTTGTAAAGGTGAGGCAAATCATAAAATGAGTACGTCTTAATTATGAGTCATCTTTGCAGCCACGAAAGTAAGTGATGTGACGCTGATTATTATAATGTGACGATTCTAAGCTCAGATTGATTTATATAGACTGAATAACAACTGAGTCATTAGGGATACTCAATTCGAATGTGGGATAACATCGTTACACTGTCGGAAGATAAGCAACAAGTGATGGCATGTCTGCCGTCAGGGTTTGTGGTTGATGCAAGCTTTGATAATAAGACACTGCCACCAGCCTTGGAAGCCATAGACGCATCAAGCTATTTTCTTTTTGAAGAAGAAGTGCTGCGTTTTGTCTCTCTTGCTAAAGAAGGCAAAGGAGAAGCTTACGAAGGTATTTTGATTGCTGAAGTTCGTGACGCCAGTGTAGAGGTGCAACTATCCGATGATGAGATGTTAGCGAGTCTTGTTGTTACTGGTCCATACAACGGAAATCCTCTGCGCGGTAGTGACATCATTCATTGTCTAGCCCAAGCTCACATCACTAAAGGGATTAATAAGTTAGCCCTCAGAAAAGTATTAATGATGAGTAGTAAGCTTAGGCCGGGAGAAAAGTTTACTCAGCCTGTCGCTAAAGGCACTAAGCCGATCAGGGGGAAAGACGCTAAGTTTGCAGCGCTTGTGGAAGACATTACGCGCCACGTTCTAAAGCCCCGAAGTAAAGACGAAGGCAAGATTGATATGCGGGATTTGGGAGAAACCATCACCGTTGGATTGAATGACCAATTGATGAAGCGTACTCCCGCGACTAAAGGCGTCGCTGGCTTTACGGTTCAAGGTCGAGTTATCCCGCCAATCCCTGGACAAGACAGCTTAATCAAGCCTGGTAAAGGCTCGTACATTTCTCCTGATGACCCCAATCTATTGCTCGCTTCCCATCCTGGCTTACCCATCATTAAAGATCGAACCATCGAAGTGGATGACGCATTGTGTGTTAGCAATGTCGATGTCTCTACTGGACACGTCAAGTTTAAAGGTAATGTGTTTGTCTCTGGCAACATTGAACCAGGCATGGTTGTGAAAGCCACAGGGAGTATTACCGTCGGCGGTTTTATTGAATCGGCTGAAGTTCAGGCGCAAGGCGATATCAAAGTCGCGAAAGGAATCATCGGACATACGACCAAAGAGGGAGAACCGAAAAGCTGTAAGGTATTTAGCAAAGGGTCTATCACGGCAAGCTATGCTCAAAACGCCGAATTACAGACGGCGGGCGATATACGTTTTGGCGTGCACAGCATGAGTAACGAAATACGCTGTGGTAACAACCTTATTGTGATGGACTCACTCAAGAAGCACGGCACACTCAGTGGCGGTGAAGCGAAAGTGGGTGGCAAGGTGGAGTGCGTTTTCTTAGGTGTTGAAGGAGATACTGCAACTAAGGTTCATGGTTTTGCACGCTATGATGGTTACCGACATAAGATTGCTGAACTTAAGGAAATTTATAGACACGCGCAAGAACAGACTATGGACGTAATTCGACAAGAGCTTGAGTTTAAGAAATTACCTAAAGCAGAACGAAGTGAAGAACAGGCGTTACAAATAGAGCAGCAGCGCGAGAAGAACAATCACGCCATAGAAAGCACTAAACAAAAGCTCGATACTCTGGAAGCGGAATTTGAAACGAACCTAGCAGAATGCACAGTAGAAGCTCACGAAAAGGTTTATACACGAGTCACTGTGCAGTTTGGTGATGAAACGGTGACAACCAAGCGCACCCATGGGGGAAGCGTGTTTTCCTTCAAGCAATACGAGATTCAATGTTCCTTTAAGATGGAACAAGAAGACATTTCACTATAAAAGGCGTCGGTGTGCGGCGCCTCTATCAAAAATATCCTCATCACCACCTCTCTTTAATCAGAAGACCACACCGAGCGAATGTCTGGCCATCCCCAGTTGGTGAGTGCGACATCTTCTAACACCCCTTGAAATCGTAATGTTTGAGTGTGATGAAACATTGGCGCAATCCAGTACTCACTGACCAAGGTTGAAGCGATAGGCTCTAACGCCGTTAGGTAATCTTCCAGCGGGGTACTCGCTCTTAGGTTTTCCAGTTGCTGATCAAGCCAACTGGCATTTGCTTCCCCTAAAGTGTGGTACAGCACGTTGTTACAGTAGAAGTTAGAAAACGCTGAAGCATGACGGTTATCATCTAAATTGATATTGGTTAAGATCAGTGTTTCATCGAGTGTGCCGTTGTTCGCTTTCTCACTCAACTCTCGATAGGAATACATCACCATTTCAACCATGCAATTGTGCTCGGCAAGTACTGAAGAAATAGCCCGAGCGCATCGACGCAATGCTGTGTAGTTGTATCCAGCAATGGTAATGGTTTTTGGTAGCGCGCTGAATTCACCAAATGGGCGTAAAACGGGCTTCCAAACAGGTAATAAGTTGTTGGCAACGACACTGCCGTAATGAATCTTCTCTTTGCGAAATACTTCGAGTAGTCGCTGCGGCTGAATTAATTCTGTAATACAACACCGTTGGGCACGTGTTAACGGATGCTTAGCATGATGGTTGAATAACGCGAACAAGCAGCCGTCTTCAGTGCGACTGTGTTGACTCGAGTGAGTCGCATTAGGCGTTTGTATTGAGACTTCAATACCGCTTGTCGTTTCAGATACTTGGATCGGTGTATTACTGGAAAGCGACGGGTTCTCCATTTTCTCGTCGTTGACGCTCCAAATCGTGACTAAGTCGACTAATACACGACACGAATAGTAGCCATCGAACGCTTGCAGTTTAAGCTTATTTTTGTCGTGCTCGATCACTGTAAATGGACCACTGCCAATCACAGCATTGTTGTTTGCGACATTAACTTGGTTTGCTGGTTGAATACCGTATTTGACACCAGACACAAGCCCTGCGAACCCTTGATCTGGTTTGCTTAGTGTAAATACCACTTTCAGTGGATGTGGGGCGCTGATGTCGCTGACATGCGCGAGCTCTTTTTGATAATAGGGAAGGGCACTGAGTTTAGCAAAGAGGCTCACAATGGTATCAGCGTCAATTGACTCGTCGTTGTGGAACGTAAGCCCGGGACGAAGATGGAATGTCCATTGATAGCTCGCTTCGTCATAGCGCCAGTGGTGAGCGAGTTCTGGTTTGATAACGCCATTGTCATGGCTGGATACCAAGCAGCAATACACCTGACGCAAGAAGAAGCGCTCGCTACAGCGGTGTAATTGGTGTGGCACAATGCGTTCAAACATTCGCTTGTATGTGAGTTGGATACTGACACGGCCTTCCTGAACAGAAGCCCCTGAGGTGGTTTTCAGCAGGCGGCCAAACGTTGCTTCGTCTTCATCCACAATAGCCAAAGCTTTCTCATACTTGCCTTGTTGGATTCTCTCTAGAGCAAGGCTCTCTTTGAGTGCGCCTAATTCGATATTTAACAGTAGCGAAGATCGTTGGTTTCGACCGGCTTTTGGTAGCCAGGTTAACCAAGCTAGCTCTTGCATTTGTGATAACAGGTTGCGAGCATGTCGAGGAGAAGTACACAGTAAATCAGCCACTTCTTGTACTGTGGTTTTCATTTCGCTGCCGACACCAATGGGTGCGATTCGCTGATAATACCTAAGCAGGTTGAGATTAGACACCAAGAGCCCTTTGTTAATGGATAGCCTGGTATTTTACTCAACTTAACTTCGAGAAAATAAGAAAATGTTCAGTTACTTTGTTCCCCTTTTGTCACGGTTTAAGGGAATAAAAAAGGGGAGCATTCGCTCCCCCTTTGGTGATTGTGTTGATGACAGGCTTTAGCTAACTGCTCTTACGCGACCTTGTTTAAGGTCG
The DNA here is from genome assembly GCF_016406055.1 of Vibrio sp. IB15. Lineage (NCBI taxonomy): Bacteria > Pseudomonadati > Pseudomonadota > Gammaproteobacteria > Vibrionales > Vibrionaceae > Vibrio > Vibrio sp. IB15. The sequence continues at coordinate 25,323 of NZ_JAEFCE010000057.1, read as the reverse complement.
GACAGAACCTTCGCTTTCGGACCATCAGCAATTATGCTGCCCTTCTCCATTACGATGACTCGGTCTACAACATCTAACATCGAGGTTTTGTGAGTGATAAGGATCAGCGTTTCACTTGGTAACAGTTGACTAAGCTGGTGCTTAATGTGCATTTCTGAACGGTTATCCATTGCACTGGTCGGCTCATCCATTAGCAATACCGGAGGACGGCCTAAGAAAGCTCTGGCAATCGCAATTGACTGGCGTTGACCACCTGAAAGCAAACCACCACCTTCACCTACTTGACGTTCTAGGCCAGCAGGATCTTGCTGAGTAAAGGCTGTCACACCCGCACGGTTCGCTGCATCCATCACATCACGATCGTCCACCAAAGGGCGGCCTAGAGTAATGTTATCTCTGACTGAACCATAGAATAGGTTACTGTCTTGCGGTACACAGCCTATATTGCGTCGTACGTCGACATGGTGAAGTTGCTCCATGTCAGTGTCATCAATGCGTACATGGCCTTCTGTGGGCTTATATAGGCCCATAATAAGGCGTTCTAAGGTTGTTTTACCTGAACCAATACGACCGATGATCGCTACCTTCTCGCCGGGTGCGATGGTCAGACTGAGATCTCGCACTGAAGCGACGGGCGAATCAGGATAGTGGAACGTCACTTTATCTAGCGCAATGTGACCTTGAATGATTGGTCGGTGAATGTAGCGCTTACCTTCCTCTTGCTCATCAGGCATCGACATCACTTGCTCAATCAGCGTCATTGAGGATTTGGCTTGGTTGTAACGTGTAGAAAGCAGCGACAATTGAACAAGAGGACCAATCGCACGGCCACTCAACATGGTTGCAGCGATCAAACCACCCATCGTCAGTTCGCCTTCTGCAATTAGATACACGCCAAAAATGATCATCCCTACATTGGTACTTTGCTGAACAAAGCCTGCGGTGTTTTGGATACTGTCGGTAATGCGGCGGCTTTTAATGTTCCAGTTCGCCATGTGAGCAACGGCTTCTTCCCAGCGGAATTGGAACTGACTCTGTGCGCTGAATAGCTTAACGGTTTCTAGGCCCGCCAAGCTTTCAATCAAGTTCGCATACTTCTGAGAGGCTAGGCGTGAACCTTCTTCAATGGTGCGACGCAATGGACCTTGAATCAGCAACGCGTAGATGATCAGAATCACCACACCTGCGACTGGAACAAACACTAAGTTGCCCGCCATTAGCCAAATTAAGGCAAGGAACATGATGGCGAAGGGTAAGTCGATCAGAGAGCCGATCGTCGCCGAGGTAAAGAATTCTCGAATTGACTCAAACTCTTGCAAGTTCTTCGCGAAGGCACCAACTGAAGCTGGTTTTGCTTCCATACGAATGCCAAGTACCTTGCTGAACAACTTGGAGGAAGTCAGGATATCAGATTTTTTCCCCGCGACGTCGATGAAGTAGCTACGCATCAACTTTAAGAGCAGATCGAACAGGAATACCACGAAGATACCGCTCGCTAACACCCACAAGGTTTCAAATGCGAGGTTGGGTACTACTTTGTCATATACCAAACGCGTAAACATCGGCGCGGCAATCGCGAAAATATTGATAAGAATTGATGCGATCAAAACATCACGATAGATGTTTTTCGATTCCCAAATGGTGCTCCAAAACCAGTGACCTTTGCGTGTTTTCAGAACTTCTGGTGAACGCTCGTCATAGCGGAACTGCTTTTTAACTAAGAAGTAGCGGCCAATGAACTGCTCTTTAAGTTCGGCAACAGGAATGATTATTGGCACCATTCCACTCTCAGCTGTGATGATTTCAGCTTCTTGTTTTTCAAGGTCGATGCTGTTGAGCACACACGCTTCGCCCTGCTTTAGCAATAATACCGCCGGCAAAATTAGGTGTGGGATGTTATCTAAGTCGGAACGGTTTTCTTTTGCCACTAGCCCCGCACGTTCTGCCGAACGTGGGAACAGGAAAGGGGTTAGCTTTCCGTCTGATAGTGGCAACCCATTGACCAACGCCTCAGGCGAGTTCGCTAATCCGTAATATCGGCTAACGTAGATCAATGAGTTCAATAGTGGATCTTGCATGCGATATAACCCTTACAACTATTTATCAACAATGAAGCCTTGGAACACTTCTACGTAGTTATCAGACAAGATATCTAACTGGGTCTGAGTTTCGATTCGAGATGCGATGGTGGTGACACCAAGGTTATGAGCCGTTCGTGAAATCGACGTGAGCGTGAATTTCTGCTTCTCATCGTCCAAGTTATGCGTGAACAGGTAATCTAGCTTCACGTAGCTAGGACGGTACTCGTTGATGTAGTCCAGTGATTGGAAGTTACGTCCGTAGTTATCGACACCAAACATCGCTTCAGCATTACGAATGGTGTTACACAATAGTGCCGTATAGTGCGGAACGTTGATGAAACAGTTTTCTGGGATCTCAAAGTGCAGCAGGTGAGCAACTGAAGCGTTTTGCTCAAGTGTTTTGCCAATCCAACGGATAAAGCTTGGCTGAGAAATACTGCTTGGTGAGATATTGATTGCGATTGGGCTGGTCACCTCTTTTGCTGTTAGCTTCTCAATCATCTTCTCGATAACGTATTGGTCGAGAATGTGGCTCATTTCAAGCTGCTCCAGTGCGTATAGGTACTGGTTGGCACCGTAACGAATGCCATCTTTCTCAATCGCAGAGAACACCTCTTGGTGATAGGTTTTACCAAACGCGTTGTTCGCAGCTTGTAGGCGGAATGTCACAAGGTCATTGATGATCGCCTCTTCAACCAACATACGCCATTGCTGTTTACCCATTACAGCGCCATGGTCATCAGCTGTGACGTAGCCGTAAGCGAGTTCACGATTCGCTTTAGCACTAGAGAGCGCGTTATCGACCAGTGACATGATTTCGGTGCTGGTTTTACGTTTGTTGCTGTGTGTTACACCCAATGCAATGTGTGGGTTTGCCATGCCTGTTGGATCTGAGCCTAGGCTTTGAATACAGTTTACGATGCTGCTTGCAACCAGTTTAAGTTCGCTTTCATCAATGTTCGGCATAATGAAACCAAACTCGTCACTAGAAATACGTGCGATGGTGATATCTGGCGATGAGATGGAAGCTTGCAGTTGTTCTGCCAATTGATGCACTAACGTATCACCTTCTTGGTAACCTTTCTCGTCGTACTCTTCACTGATAAATTCCGCTTTCAGTACTGCAAGGCCACCTAAGCTCGATTCTTCTAGCCACTGATTTAATTGCGACATGTAGTAAGCGCGATTACCCAGCTGAGAAACTGGGTCAATGTACGCTCTTTCACGTAGCTTTTGAGCTTCTTTTGCTTGGTTTTTAAAGGCTTGTTCAACTTGAGTCGACATGTGATTGATGCCATCAACCACCAAGATCAGATCTTTTGTTTTAGGACGTGTTAATGGCTCACCGAATTGGTTCTTAGCGATCTGATCCATTTTGGTGATGATCATCGATAGTGGGCGTAGTGCTCGCTTAAGGATCCATGAAATCGAGATCAAGCCGAGTAAGAAGATCACACCAAAGATGCTTAATAAGCGGGTAAAGGCTTGCCACAGTTGATCATAGGCCGGGCCTGGATGGCTGACTATCTCTACCTCAGCAAGTTGCATCCAACCGCTGGTGATCACTCGGCGATCATGAACGGGTTCAAATAGGTTGAGATTGGTAAACCAATGGGGCACGCCCGAAGGTTTTACAGGGTATGAACGGATGATGTCTTCACCGCTGTCGAGAAAAATCAATCGTACGACCGAGTAAGAACTGCCATCAAACAGGGCGTTGATAACAGACTCTACCGATACCTTGTCCTTTTCTTCAAGGTAAGGGGCAAGAGCCAGTCCAACAGTATTAATGGTATTACTTACCTCAGAGCGTTGCTGCTCCTCTAAGTATCCACGAGTAGTATTGAATTCGATCATAAAGACTGACGTCATCAGTAATATGAACACCGCAACCATCCCGACCACAAGCTGTTTATATAAAGTCATTGTACCTACTCATCGTAATTGATAATGGGTTTGTTTAATTTTAGAGAGCGCTCACGGGAACGTAAGTCGTTCCATAAGCTCAATCTTGAAGATTTCCCTGCTAGCTTGCCGCTGCCTGCTGCCGACTTGATTAACCAAAGGTTTTTACCGTTGAAACTGTAAATTGGTCGTAGGTCAGGGCGCTTAGAACCGCGCTTTATCTCAGGGTTTAAGTTATCCAAAATTAGTGGTTCTGCACTCGGTGTGGAGTAGTAAGCCAACACCATGTGGAATTGGTTTAGCTCCAGTGCTTTTACGTACACTAATCGCAATTTCTTATCTGGAACGCCTAGTTCAAGCAGAGAGAAGTATTTGGCAATGGTGAAGTCTTCACAGTCGCCTGCGTTACTGCCTAAAAATTCCAGCGGGGTCGCCCAGTAGTCGTTTTTTCCCCACAGAATGCTGTCGTCGACAAAGTACATCTGATTGAAGAACTGATTAACTGACGTGAGCTTTTCTTTTTCGCTTAAACCATCGTATGACGTCATATTTGAACGCCAGGTTGCCACGCGTTTTCCGGCTCTCTCGCCGTAGGTCTGCGTGACCGCATCGATCCACCTTTGGTCGTTCTTATTGAGAGCGACAGAAGTAAAAGAGGTGAGGACGAGCAGTAACAGCGATATTCGAGACTTCATAGCCTCAGCTCTTGTTGGTTCACTATGTATTGAAAGGCATTGTTAACCATCAAACGTCCTTACTCTTTCAGTGCGTTGTTTTGTGCACTGAGGATAGGTTTTAACATGTACTCAAGTACGGTTCTTTTACCCGTGATGATATCGACCGAGGCTGTCATACCTGGAATGATTGGCAGCTCTTCGTTTTGTCCAAAATTATGTTTCTCGGTACGTACACGCACGATGTAAAAGCTGTTGCCTTCTTCATCTTGTGTCGTATCGGCGCTGATGTGTTCCAACACGCCTTCTAAGCCACCATATTTAGTGAAATCATAAGCACTGAACTTAACAATGGCGGTCAGTTCTGGGCGCAGGAATGCGATGTCTTGTGGGGCAATTTTTGCTTCAACCAGCAAGGAGTCTTCGGTCGGTACAATCTCAACGATGTCCATACCTGGCTGGATTACACCACCCACTGTATTGATACCTAACGTTTTAACGGTGCCGGTTACTGGAGAAACGACAACTGTACGGTTTACTCTGTCTTCGAGGCCAACCGCAGATTCAGTCAGTGCCGAGAGTTTATCTTGTGCTTGGTTGAGCTTTTCTTGCTGTTCAGAGCGGAAGTTGAGCGCCGCATCGATACGGCTGAGCATAGCTTCTTTGATTGCAGAGCGTAGCAGAGGGATTTTAAGCTCACTTGAGGTCATTTCTCGGCGAGTATCGTTGACTTGTCGTTGCAGCTTAAGCAATTCAATTCTTGGTACCACGCCTTCGTCGGCAAGCGGTTTGGTGATGTCCAGTTCTTGGCGAGCAAATTGGTAACTCTGCTTTAGGTTTCGCACACGCGCTTTGATCTCGACAAGGTCTTGTTGTTTCTGTTCAACTTGTTGATCAAAAACGGAAAGTTGGTTTTTAAGGTTGTTTAAATCTTGGCGGTATTCTGCTTTTTGACGATTAACCAGCTCAGGTTGAACCTCGTAGAACTTAGGTGGGAAAGCGAGTTTTCCATAATCGAGAGTGACACTTTTCTTCCACTCTTTTTCGTTAAAGTCTTCATTGATTACTACGCTGGTTAACGAGGCGGAAAGCATCAATACATTGGCAGTTAAGTTGGCAACTTGCTGTTCACGTTCACGGAAGTCAGAGCGGAATCGAGTGTCATCGATCAATAGCAGTTGTTGGCCTTTTTGAACCTGTTGACCTTCTTTAACTAAGATCTCTTTAACTAAGCCACCTTCAAGGTTTTGCACAACTTGGATCTGGGAAGAGGGGATCACTTTGCCCTGCCCGACAGTAACCTTGTCGATCTCCGCCCAAGCGGACCACCCAATAGCAGCAATAAAGAACAGAACGATCATCCACAACATGATACGCGCACTGGTCGGCGTATTGAGTAGTAGTGCCGCGGTTTTATCGTCGACGTACTCAAGTTCGGTTTCGTTCAATTTGCTGAAATTCTTCTGGCTCATAACAGTCCTTGTTTGCTGAATAAAAGTGCAAGCCTATTGAGTGTATTCTTACTTTTGATAAATGTTAAGAAATTGCTCCTTTAAATATTTGAATTTATATATTTTTTAACTCTTATCTGTTTTTGAAATCTGTTTTGTCGAGTTGGTGCTTTCTTAGCTTGTCATAGAGGGTTTTCCTCGACACTTGCAGCTCTTGTTGTACGTCTTTTAAGCGCCCTTGATAGCGATGCAGTGCTTCTATCAAGAGGATTTGTTCAAAGCTGTCGGTACGTTGGCTTAATGACTGTTGTTGTTCTTCAATATTGACGTCTAGCGAACCGTAATCCGCTTGTTCTGGATTGTCTGCTTGATTTGACTCTTGATTGTCGAGTCCTGGTTGCTTCACCTGAGTTAGCACGCGCAGCTCGGCATGTTGACGAAGCTGGCGAATGTTTTCGCCCCAGTGAGTGGCTATCAAGCGTTGAATCTCTTTTTCTGTGATTACCGGCGGAGGCAACTGATAACGACTTGCTGCACCTCGAGCAAAGTGTTTGAACAAAGACCCGATATCTTCCGTTCTTTGTGCTAACGGTAATAGATTAAATCGACGCAGCTCATTTGTAATTGTAGTCGGTACTACTGTAGTTGCGATAATGATGCAAGTTGCATAGGTCTTGCATGAGTTTTCACGAAGTAGAGTCGGTTTTAGAGCCGCTAACCACTGCCATTGTTGTGAAGTTAATGCTTCTGTTTCATGAATATAGAGCGTTCCACCTTGATGCTTTTGAAATAATTGAAGCACGAATTGGTGAAATGTCGATTCGTCATTGCGCGGTAAATTAAATGCAGCAATCGGACAAAGCTCCGCTGTTGGTTGGCTGTGTAAATCGTGGGTGTACTGCGCAGTGATGCGTTTGCCTGTTCCTATATCACCAACAAACAGTAATAGCGGGTTCTGTTTGCAATCTAAGGTGATCAATTCGCGGCGCAATGTCTGCATTGATTGAGACTGACCAATCAGCTTAGGGCCAACCTGATTTTGCATCGCGAGCTCTTTTCTAAGTAGGTTGTTTTCTTCAACCAAGGCGAGCTTATCTGCTGCTTTTCTTACTGCGGTAAGCAGGGCATCAACCACAAATGGTTTTTCTAGAAAATCATAAGCACCGGACTTCATCGCTGAAACGGCGGTTTGCACATCACCGTGTCCAGTCAGTACGATGATTTGAAAATTCGGATTTTGACTCAATAGTTTCTGTGTAAATTGAATACCATCCATCACTGGCATGTGAATGTCAGTGATCACAATGCCTGCTTGCGTGATATTAATCTGCTTGAGAGCCTCGATCGCATTAGGAAAGCAGACAATGTCGATACCTTCAATGAGCATGGCTTGTTCTACCGAGTCACGAATCGCGGGTTCATCATCGACAAAGTAGAGTTTAGGCATAGAGTGCAAGTGTTGAGTCCTTAATATTGAATAAAGCTATTAATAACAATCATTTAGCATTTGTCTTGGTACAGTGGAATATTCAGAGAGAATACCATGCCTGAAGGCTCGAGCTGGCTTGCGCTGATCGTGCCGTGATAGGCTTCAATGATTCGCTTCGATATCGAAAGCCCGAGCCCTAATCCTTCAGGCTTAGTGGTAAAAAACGGGTCGAACAAATGTTCCAGTTTATCGCTGGCGATACCAATCCCGTTATCCCAAATGATCAGTTGGCAGGCATCATTATTAAGCTGCCACTCTACGCCAATTTGAGGAATGGTCGGTTGCTTCCCTTCTTGAGTTTCCAAGTCGTTTTGAAGTGCTACTTGTTGTGTGGCTTGTTGCGAAAGCGCTTGTGTCGCATTGTGCATCAGATTAACCAACACTTGCTCAAGTTCGGTTGGGTGAATCGCGATGTTAATGTCATCTGGCACGGTACTTAACCTTAGGGTGATGCCTTGTTTGAGCATCAGCGCGCTGAGAATGCTGGTGGCATTGTTGATCGCTTGATGTAGGTTCGCTACATGATGTTCTTGCTTGGTTACCTTGCGCGTAAATACCTTAAGGCGTGCAATGATCTCGGTAATCGAGGTGTTTAGCACGATCATTTTATCCAGATTACTTTTTACTAAGTCTGAACGTCCCATCTCAAGCAGCTTGACGCTGTTTTCGCTATAGGTTCTAAGCGCAGCAAGTGGTTGATTAATTTCATGATTAATACTGGCTGACAGCTCACCCAGTACGGCTAACTTAGCGGTTTGCGTTAGCTCTTTCTCTGTCTGTTTTAACTTCACTTGAGACTCTTGATATTGAAAGAGTGTCTGTTGAAGTTGTTGATTGGATTGCTTCAGATATTGAGTTCGCTTATCTACGGTTTGCTCTAGGTTCTGATTGAGTTCAGTAAGTGCTACTTTCGCGAGGTAGGTTTGGCGCCACGACCAAGCAATCAGCATGACTAAGCTGTAAATCACAATGAAGATAACGTCGAGCTGCAGCACCTTGAGCAGTTCGGATCTTGTGTCCTTGATAGCCACAACTTGGTACTGGTTGTCACTGGTAGCGGCAGGGTAAAGGTTAAAATTTCCAAGTTTAAATAACTGGTTTGCAGTAAGCGCTTTGCTTGCATCGGTTGTTTGGCTCGAAGAGTTAAACGCATCAATGATCGAAATTTTGTTTTGACCGTATTGGCGTTGCGCTGCGATATCTTGCTGCTGTTGATCCGTTAATGGTAGCAATGAGTGATAAAGCCAAGGTGTCTGACTAGAGAGAAATACCACTTGGTTGGAATCAAGCACCACAATCTCAAATTCGTCGCTAGTTAGAATGTTTTCTAGGTTTTCTAAGCTTACTTTCACCGTGATGACGCCTACGATGTCATCGTCGATATAAAGTGGTGAAGATAAGAAATAGCCTCGCACATCAGAGCGAGCGCCGAGTGCGACATATTGGGTTTTATGGCCTTTTATTGCAGAGGCAAAGTAGGGGCGAAACGCGAAGTTTTCGCCAACGAAAGTTCGAGGCTTTCGATAGTTACTTGACGCAACCACTGTGCCGCTCGGATCGTGGATATAGATGGTATCGGCTTGGCTTTGCCCCGACCACTCGAATAACAAGGTGTTGAGTTCAGCTGTGGAGATGTTATCCGCCTGTGGCGACTCATCGAAGTAAGACAGCAAGCGCGGGTCGTGGCTGAGCAAGTCAGGTATTTGTTTGAACTTATCCAATTCAGAATCGATCTGGAGGTTGGCTTTGTTCGCCGCTTCATTGAGTTGTTGTGTGACAACTTGCTCTTGGTATTGACCTGCCAAAAAGTGAGTAGCAGTTAGCCCTGCCGTTCCCAGTATCAATGAGAAAAATATAAAAGGCGTGATCAGGTTAGACAGTTTTTTAGACACGAGAAACTCAAGTTACAATCAGTTTACATATAGACTATCAATATGACGGTTAGCGTACCGAGATCTCGTTAACACAGAGCACCTTCAATGAGACAAAACCAAGGCTTAGACTTGTGTTTCAAAGGATTACGGCGCAGAATCACAAAAAAATTAAAAGGAGCAACCAAATGGAACTGACAGACATTCGTCGTGAATACGCTCAGGGTGGATTGAGACGTAAAGACTTAGCCACAGACCCAATTGACCAATTTAACCTTTGGTTAGAGCAAGCGATTGAAGCTAAGTTGATGGATCCGACGGCAATGACAGTGGCGACGGTTGATGAAAATGGACAGCCATTCCAACGTATTGTTTTGCTGAAGAATGTTGATAAAGATGGTTTCGTTTTTTACACCAACCTAGGTAGCCGCAAAGCGCAGCAACTTGAGCACAACAGCAAGATCAGTTTGCACTTCCCTTGGCATCCGTTAGAGCGACAAGTTCATATTACTGGTACGGCTGAAAAGCTGACGGCGATGGAAAACATGAAGTACTTCTCGTCTCGTCCAAAAGAGAGCCAATTGGCAGCTATCGCAAGTAAGCAAAGTAGCCGTATCTCTGCACGTGGCATCTTAGAAGGCAAGTATCTAGAGCTTAAACAGAAGTTTGCGAAAGGCGAGATTCCGGTTCCTTCTTTCTGGGGTGGCTTCCGAGTGCGCGTCGATAGCATTGAATTTTGGCAAGGTGGTGAGCACCGCCTGCATGATCGCTTCTTGTTCTCACGCCAAGACAACAGCTGGGACATTGATCGCCTAGCGCCATAGTTTGAGTCTGCTGGACTCAGCAGTAAAGACAGTAAAATTAGGAAGATACCGTTGATCTTGTGTTCATCCACATCAACGGTATTTTTTTGTCTGTCTTTTTATCTTTATGGGCGCTAGGAGTCGTTAATCAGTCGCTGTGTAGAACCACTGAGATCTGTTTCTTAAGTAAGGTTTCAGGAATCACAGAGCCTAATCCTGAATCCAATGCATACTCGATTAACTGACTCTTACTACGTGCATCGAACTTTTGCTTTAGTCTAGCGACATGCCCCTCGACCGTCTTGATTGAGATGTTCAACGTCAATGCAATGTATTGAGGCTTCTTACCGAAAAGCAGTAAAAATAGGACTTCTGATTCACGTGAGGTCAGTTTCTTTTGCAGTTTAGACACTCGCGGAGTTGAGCCTGCGATTGATGCTTGATTGTCTTTGGCGCAAGTTGCCTGACACACCCAGTGACCCACTTCTAAAATCGCTGTGTCTGTGAGTTCTTGCCCATAGAAGATGGTGCCTTGTACGTTATCGTTGTCATCAAGCCAAGGCGTTTTGGTGAAGATATGGGCGTGCCAGCGTCCATCGGGGTAGGGGTGAATATCAAGGATTTTAAGCGTCGAGCGCGTTTCCATTACATGCTTGTCTTGCGCTCTAAAGTCTTGTGCGCATTCGATGGTTTGGCTCGGCATATCGAAGTCCGTCAAGCCGGTACAACTCTCGCCCGGCTTCAAACCGATCAATTTGTTGTAAGCGAGGTTTGCGTATACGAAAACAGAGTCAGTATCTTTACAGCCCCAGCAGCCTGGAAGTTGTTCGAATAAAGAACGATGTATGGGGTTTAGTGATTCTGGCAAAGTTTTCTCTCGTGTATTGCGATGTTGCAATGATATCAGTTTACTATTGCGCTGCAATGGCAATTACAGGTTGGAGTACGTGTAGAAAAGGCTGGGTGAGTTTTCGTTAATCAAAGTGCTGAATAACTGCGTGATTCACGGATGATAGGTCGGCGAACTGCGTGTTCAATAGGCAAAAAAAAGCCAGCCTGAAGAGGGGCTGGCCAAAGACAAGTTATGCCTTGTCGACATGTAGAAGATTTTCAGCTTAATTTACGAGGGTCAGGTAAATTAAGCTGAGGCATCAGTTAGATACCCAGAGTGACTTACTACTCTATCGACGAATTTACTCCTAGGCGTACCTATACATAAGGGGGGAATTCCCCTATAAACACGATTCAATGCGATAAATGAGAGCCTAGAGTAAATATTTTAAAGTCTGGGTGAGCTATCGAGAGCTTACAGCTCTCGTAACACTCTAAAGCCGAGGTAGTTGGCTGCTGTTGAAGGCGCAACGTATAGCTCGTTAAATGCTTTGGCCTCTTCAGGAGAGAAGCTCCACGCGCCACCTTTGGCTAGGCCTTTTTGAACGGTTGTCCACTCCCATACATTGCCGACCATGTCGTAGAAGCCTGTTGGTGTTGGCATGAATGATTTAACAGGAGACGTACTGACGTTTGACCAAGGTGTACCAGCCCAGCCTGTATTCGCTTTACCTGTGCGGAATTCGTTACCCCACCAGAAGTTGGTGTCTTGACCTGCTCTTGCTGCGGCCTCCCACTCTTGTGGTGTAGGAAGGCGATACGTGAAGCCAGTGCTCTCAGATAACCAACGAGTGTAGGCTATCGCATCATTCTGACTGACACAAACTACTGGTGAGTTGTCAGCTTGCTTGAAGCCCGGTTTTTGCCAGTCATTGTCGGAGACTGAAGTAATCTCGGCATTAGCGAAGGTGTCGCAGGTGTTCATTAGCTCAGCATCTGTCTGATAGCCAGTACTCTTAACGAACGCTCTAAAATCTTGCACACGTGTCGGGGTCGCGGCTAATGCAAATGGCTGTTTTATTGTCACTTGCTTGGCACTGTTCTCACCCAGCAGGTAGCGACCAGAGCCGACCACAATCATTTCAGGGCTCTGAGTATTATCTTCCATCGGGTCCGCAAACTTGGTACCGACGTTTAACGTGTTTTGTTTGGCTTGTAATACCGCTCTTAGGTTGTGATCGCGAGTTATTTTTAGCTCTTGGTGGAAAGAAAGGTAACCTTCTTTCTCGATCGTCACCATGTGTGGGCCGGTTGGTAACATGATTTCAACAGGGGTGCTGCCGTAGTTAACGCCGTTGATTAACACTTTGTCGTTGTACTGATTTGAGCGAACCACTAAGTTGACCCAAGCGACCTCTTTTTGTTGGTCGTTGGCTTGTTGATCGGTTTGCGTGAAACAGTTATACGATTGAATACCAAGTAGGCGGCAAGGTGTGTTCTTATCCGGGCGAGTTTCTAGATTCGCAGCAATCACAGCTCTGTATCGGTTATCTTCTGAGAAACCAGAGGAAGTCACCTTGTGTTGTAGCACGTGGATATTCAGTGATGTCGATGCCAAGTGTTGTTTGACAGTTTTCGATTCTGTCGTGTTATCAACGAGGCTATGTTGGAACTGTTTTACTGCTTTTTGAAGCGCTAGTGTTACCGTTTGATCAGAACATTGCGCCAATGTCATGTCGCTGCTGCAGCGGTTGGTAAAGCTGACCGTCTGCTCTTGTGTTTGGGTGATCTCGTTTCTGAGTCGATCGGCTCTTGCTCTTAGCTTGTCTTGCTCTAGCTGCGCGATGGCTGTTTCTGTCGCTCTTTTCTCGGCTTGGATAGCTTCCAGTTCCATAGCCAAACCTTGCTGCTTCTGCTCTGAGTCAGAAACCGCAAGTTTGCCTTCTTTCACGGTTTTCCATGCGTCTTGGAAGTGATTTTGAGCCGTCGAGATATCGAAGTCTGGCTCATCAATCATGCGCGTATAATCTTGCTCTAGGCTTGCTTTGGCCGCTGCAAGTTTTTGTTCTGCTTCTACAGAGAGTTTAGCAAGACGTGCCGTTTGCTGTGCTTGGTTATCGACTTGATTTTGTTTGTCCGCGACTTTCGTTTCGATAGCCGTTAACTCGGCGTGCTTTTCGAAAAGCGAACTTTCAAGATCAGTAACAGAGGCGGCCGTGATTGCTGGTGGTGTTGCTTCAGCGAAAACAGCAGGTGTCATTAAGCAGGGAGCAAGTGCAAATAATAGAGTGGGAAAACCTTGGCGCATGATGGGCTACTTCAATCGTAATTTAGGTTAATCGACTATTCTAAACGATAACGCCATTTCGTCTGCAGTTATTGTTTATCATGACCGTATAAGTTTATAACGATCAACAGTTTATAACTATCAACAAAATGGCGCGTGTTCATTCAGCTTTGTGAAATCGGTATAGCGATCTTCTACTGAGGGAATTAGCTTTCTTTGCTAGGAAGAAGCTTAACCCAGATAGTGTCGCTGCCGTTGATGGTAACTGTGCGGTTGTATGACTCGTAACCTTGTTTAGAGATAGTTACTTGATGACGACCACTTGGTAGCGCGACCTCAAGAGGTGTGCTGCCATACTTAATGCCGTTGATGGTCACAGAGTCGTTGTATTGGTCAGAACGCACAGTTACGTTTGCCCATTTCTTGTCGCTCTTTTTAACTGCAGCCGCATCGCTGCCAGTTAAACAGTAGCGTGTTGAAACGTTCAATAGGTTACATGCGGCAACCGCTTCAGGTTTTGCTTGCAGTTGAGCTTGCATCTGCATGAAGTAAGAGTTGTTGCCAGAGAAACCGCTCTTGATTGGCTGGCTGTCCTGAACGTGGATGTTCAGCTGAACGCCTTGCAAGTTCTGCTTCGCCAGAGTGCTTTCTGTGAGCTGCTCAAGTAACTGGCTCTTGAACGTTTGCACCGCTTTTTGGTTCGTTAGGTATTTACCCTGAGCTGTACACTCACCAAGGGTCATTGTGGATTCACATGTGGTGGTGTAGCTGGTTTCCAAAACTGCACTTTCACGCAGTTCTGTTGCGATACGTTTTACGCGAGCTTCAACTTTTGACTCTCTCAGGCTTGCCAGCTCATTGTTCATTCGAGCTTGCTTCTGTTTGATCTGAGAAAGGTGAATCTCACCCTCATTCATCGCTTGTTGATTGTCTAGCTGAGCCGATTGATTTTCTTTAACTGCAGCCCATGCATCTTGGTAGCTTTTTTGAAAAGAGACCAGGTCCGTTTCTGGGTCTTCAAGTAGACGACTGTACTGTTTGTCTAGTACAGACTTGGCTCTGTTACGTTTTGCCTTAAGTTCTTCACCTTCGCGCAACAACTTACTGTTTGTGTTTTGTAGTTGTTTTAGGTTCTCAGTCGCCGATACTTTGGTTGCTGAAATACGCTCAATATCTGAGTTTTTCTCTGTTATTTTTGCATCGATGGCTGAAACGGGATCGACTTGATTCAGTTCTTCAGCTGATACCGATGCAGATACCCAAAGTGGGGATAGCGCAAGTAAAAGCGCTGAAATTCGAAAGTTAGTCATAGGTCCCTGCAACTTATAGATTGAAATTGGCTCATTGATAATGTGTCTGCTTCCTAGTTGTGAGTCACTAGTTATTAGCAATTAACACAGTATCCGTCTTTATACCGTTTTATTGTATTTCAATCTACTCAAATGCCGCGTTTCGGTACTTTGGATACACTTTTTATAAGTTTTATGCGAATTGTTTGAGCTATATAAGCAAATGTTTTAGTGATGCTCTGATGATTAATTTCTCATTTATGAGTCATCTTGGTTGAGTGAATCGTGAGGTTGAGATTTATAAAAAAGCACCGAAAATATTGATTTTACATAAGCCGTAGTTTGTACACTCTTGATCATCCTTCCGGAGGCATGATCAAGATGATCGCGATAATGATCTTTTCATTCTCGCGAGCAAATAACTGTCATGAGCATTTACAAATTCATCTTATGCGCATTTAAGAGTATTATTCTTACTATGTTGACCCGAGTATTTTTCTGTCATGTCTAAACCTTTACCCTTTCCTAACCTAGACCTTTCTCCGCTAGGCCTTACTGGCCCTCGTCCTGCTGAGATTATCACTTTGCCATCGCATATGGATTGCCACGATCACCATTACTCTCAGGTGGTGATTGGTTTAAAAGGTCAGGCGGAATTTGAAGTGAGTGGTAAGGGGAATCTTGTTGGCCCAGGACAAGGTTGTGTGGTGACAGCGAGCTCTGATCATGCTTTCGGTGGTGTGGTCGGTCAGTCCGACATTTTGGTGCTTAACATGCCCGTGCCGAGTGACGACGACCCGCTGATGCTAGAGAAGATTAATCAGCTCGAGTCTTCGAACGTCTATTTCCAATTAGATGCGCAAATTCAAAAGCTTATTCATATGCTGGTACAAGAGATGCAGGCGAGTCCTGATGATCTGTTGTTAAGCCGAGCCTGCAATGACACGGTGATCGCCTTAATGCAAAGGCACATCTCGGCATTTGAAACGTCAGTGAAGGATTCGCGCTTCGATCTTGAAGCGCTTGATCGTTACATCGAGCAACATTTAGCAAGTAAGATTTCAGTCGCGCAACTTGCAGGTAGCGTGTTCTTAGGCGAAAGCCAATTCCATATGTTGTTTAAAGAGCAAATGGGCATTACTCCTCACCAGTATGTACTAGGTAAGCGAATCGACCGTGCTCGACGTCTTATTGAACAAGGGAATTTAAGCCTTGGTCAGGTCGCAGAACTTGCTGGATTCTCCGGTCAATCCTCTTTTACCCACACATTTTCACGCCTTCAAGGCATGTCACCATCTCAATACAAAAAGCAAATTTCTGTTAAATAGTGAAACGAAACGGCATATTATATTAAAGTTTCATATGTGACATTGTGTTTGTTTTGTTAATAAAGCGAGTTTTTAGCAAAAAACTCGGAGTTTTTGACAAGTATTCCTTATATACTCTAAATACACTGCAGCCATTGTAGAGATCCCGGGCTAATTCCGGGTGTGAGATTAAGGAAAACGCATGTTTACAGCTACTGATGTGTTAAAGCCAGAATTCAACGAGCAGTCGCTTGATGATCTATGGTCGCTTATCTCACCATTATATATGGTGGATGAAACCCAATGGCTAGAGCAACTTCTGCCACTAGCTACCCCTTCTGAGTCTGAAAAGCAGCAAATCACAGACAAAACGACTTCTTTGATCGAAGCTATCCGTGCGGATAAGACTTCTATCCAGATGATCGATGCGCTGTTGCTTGAATACAGCTTAGATACTCAAGAGGGCATCTTGCTGATGTGTCTGGCGGAAGCCTTGATGCGTATTCCTGATTCAGCAACGGCTGATGCACTGATTCGCGACAAGCTAAGCGTTGCGGATTGGAAGTCTCACCTAAAGAATTCTGATTCGGTTTTTGTTAACGCTTCGACTTGGGGCTTAATGCTAACAGGCAAGGTGGTTGGACTTTCATCGAATGAGCAGAGTGCTGGACAAGCGGTTAACCGTTTAGTGAACAAGCTTTCTGAGCCAGTGATTCGTAAAGCGATGCACCAAGCGATGAAAGTGATGGGTCACCAATTTGTTCTTGGCCGCAGCATTGCTGAAGCGCAAAAGAACGGTAAGTCGATGCGCGACAAAGGCTTTACCTACTCTTACGACATGCTAGGTGAAGCGGCACTGACTACAGCTGACGCAAATAAGTACTTTAAAGATTACCTAATGGCGATTGAAGCCGTAGGTCGAGACACTTATGTCTCTTCAAAATCTAGCCCAGCGCCATCTGTGTCTATCAAGCTTTCTGCACTTCATCCTCGTTACGAAGTGGCGAACGAAGACCGCGTACTGACTGAGCTATGCGATACGCTAGAGCAGTTACTGCGCCGTGCGATTGAGCTTGATGTTGCGATCACGATTGATGCAGAAGAAGCGGATCGCCTAGAGCTTTCGCTTAAGTTATTCGAAAAACTGTATCGCAGCGAGCTAGTGAAAGGCTGGGGCAAGTTTGGTCTGGTTATTCAAGCGTATTCAAAGCGTGCGTTACCAGTTCTAGTTTGGCTAAACCGCCTAGCAAAAGAGCAGGGTGACTTAATCCCACTTCGCCTAGTTAAAGGTGCTTACTGGGATAGTGAGATCAAATGGTCACAACAAGCTGGTTTCGATAACTACCCTGTTTACACTCGCAAAGAAGCGACTGATGTAGCTTACCTAGCGTGTGCGCGTTATCTATTGAGCCCAAGTGTTCGTGGCAATATCTTCCCGCAGTTTGCGAGCCACAATGCTCATACGGTTTCTGCTATTGCAGTGATGACAGACCATAAAGACTTTGAATTCCAACGCTTACACGGCATGGGTGATTCACTTTACAACCATGCAATGGAAGCTTACCAACAGTCGGTACGTATTTACGCGCCAGTTGGTAGCCATAAAGATCTACTGCCATACCTAGTACGTCGCCTGTTAGAGAATGGTGCAAACAGCTCGTTTGTACACCGTTTGGTTGATGCTCGTTGCCCTGTGGCAGAGCTAACACAGCATCCAGTCGACATGCTTTTGGCATTCGATACATTGAACAACACTAAGATTCCTCTGCCGCCAGCGGTATTCCCTGAGCGTAAGAACTCATACGGTGTGAACATTGATATCGAGAGCGAAGCGCATCAGTTTGAAGAGCAAGTAAAAGGCTTTTTGAACAATCAATGGACTGCTGGACCTGTGATCAACGGCGAATCTCTTGCCGAAAGCATGATCAAGGCTGATCAGAATGTTGAACAAGTAACAGCACCTTACGATCGTCGTATTAACGTGGGTCAGGTGGCTTTTGCAAACCTTGATCATGTTTCCGCAGCGATAAGTGGTGCAGACGCCGCATTTGCTGATTGGAATGCGACATCGGTTGAAACCAAAGCCGCAGCGCTTGAGAAGCTAGCTGATCTGATGGAAGAGAACCTGGCTGAGCTGGTGGCAATTTGTCATCAAGAAGCGGGTAAGACAATTCACGACAGCATTGATGAAGTACGTGAAGCGGTCGACTTCTGTCGTTACTACGCAAAACAAGCGAACAACCTGCAAGGTTTTGAGCTTAAAGGCTTTGATGGTCTAACTCGAATCGCTTCGCGACAAGGTCGTGGTGTGTTCGTTTGTATCAGCCCTTGGAACTTCCCATTGGCGATCTTCCTTGGCCAAATTACAGCTGCACTAGTGGCGGGTAACACGGTTGTGGCGAAACCTGCAGAGCAAACTAGCTTGATTGCGGCTCGCGCGGTTGAACTGATGAATGAAGCGGGCTTCCCTGCTGGCACGATTCAACTTCTACCTGGTCGTGGTGCAGAGATCGGCAGTGCGCTAACTAGCCACGATGCGATTGCAGGCGTTGCCTTCACGGGGTCAACCCCAACTGCACAACGCATCAACGTGTCATTGGCAAGCCGCAACGCTAAGCCTGTGCCGTTTATTGCGGAAACCGGTGGTCAGAACGCGATGATTGTCGACAGTACTGCACTGCCTGAACAAGTGGTTCGTGATGTTATTCGTTCTGCCTTTGCTTCAGCAGGTCAACGTTGTTCTGCGCTACGTGTGCTTTACATTCAAGAAGACATTGCAGATCGCGTGATTGGACTAATTCACGGTGCGATGGATGAGCTAAGCGTTGGTATTCCACATCTTCATAAAACGGATGTGGGCCCAGTTATTGACCAAAACGCGAAGCAGAAGTTGATGACGCACCTAGAAAACATGACCAAGACCCAGAAGAAAGTAGCTCAACTTTCTCTAGGAGCGGATTGTGAACATGGTGACTTTGTTCCACCAAGTGCATTTGAAATCGATGACATTAGCTGTTTGAAAGAAGAGCAGTTTGGTCCTGTACTGCATATCGTTCGCTTCAAAGCGAGTGAACTGGCGCAAGTGGTAGACCAAATTAACCAAACCGGTTTTGGCTTAACTATGGGTATCCACAGCCGTAACGAGACAACTTACCGTTGGATCGAAAAACACGTTCGTGTGGGTAACTGTTACATCAACCGTGACCAGGTCGGCGCTGTTGTTGGTGTGCAACCATTTGGTGGTCAAGGCTTGTCTGGTACTGGCCCTAAAGCGGGTGGTCCTCACTACCTATACCGCTTTACTGATGTTCATTTCTCTCAATCACAAGACAAGGCATAAGGAGCGGTATCATGGTTCATCAAGTGACAGGTTTTTCTGATGCTTTCTTGGCGTGGGAACAATGGAATCTTACCGATTTTGATCATAAGAGTGCTCAGGTACTTGCATTCAAATCAGAGATCGAAAGCCAATCTACGTCTTTGGCGGTAGTGGCAACTTATCACCTAGAGCAGGCCTCTACGCTGCTTTCTGAGCAGCACCTAATGGCTGGCCCGACTGGTGAAACAAACGAGCTGTATGCTGCAGGACGCGGTGTGGCTTTGGTGATTGTTGATGATTGCCAAGACAAAGAGCCAGCACTGCAAACAGCAACCGCGATGATTACCGCAGCACTATTAGCGGGTAACAGCGTGCAATTGTGCAGTGATGACGTGCAATTCAACACCTTGATCGCTGATGCAGCGAAACAAGCGAATTTACCGACGAACTTGGTGCAGGTTGCTTCGTACGACGCGGCTCAACAGCTGCTGTCTTGCGATGTACGTAGCGCAGGTTACGTAGGTAACTCACAAACGGCTCAAGCTATCAATTTACAACTTGCTAAGCGTGACGGTGCCATCGTCAGTTTAGTAGCTGAAACGGATCTGACAGCAATGCATGTTGCTCACGATCCACACCTATCGCTGCGTTTCATTACCGAGCGTACGCGAACTATAAATATAACAGCCGTGGGCGGTAACGCGACCTTGCTCGAACTTGGAAGCGAAGCTCACTAACCTTCAGTAACATTGGCTCTAAGCACTTTTGTTTTCTCCATTGTTGGTTTCACCATCTTTGGATTTAACTCATAGTGCCTTGGAGCCTCAATACCTAACTCAATGCACTCGCTTGCCTTTACGGTGAGTGTCTTGCATTGAATTAGGCATGGAAGGCTTTTTACAAATGAGGACTATCAAATGATAGAAAACAGTTTTGCAATAACGACGACGTTCATTGCGTATCTAATTATGATGCTGGCAATCGGTGTTATTGCTTACAAACGTACTTCTAGCTCGACAGACTACTTCCTTGGTGGTCGTTCGCTAGGCCCATGGCCTGCTGCACTTTCTGCTGGTGCATCAGACATGAGTGGTTGGCTACTACTTGGTCTACCGGGTTACGCATACGCTGCTGGCTTTGAAGCATTCTGGCTTGCTGGTGGCCTGCTAGTTGGTACTTGGGCGAACTGGTTAATCAGTGCTAAGCGTCTGCGTACTTACAGCATTACAACAGAGTCACTGACGCTACCTGAGTTCCTATCTCGTCGTTTCAATGATAATTCGAAGCTGATCCAAACAATTTCTGCTTTCTTTATCCTTTTATTCTTCCTTTTCTACACAAGTTCTGGCTTGGTAGCGGGTGGTAAATTGTTTGAAACGGTATTCGGTCTAGATTACACAACAGCGGTAATCATCGGTACAGTATGTGTGGTTTCTTACACGCTATTTGGTGGTTTCCTTGCGGTATCTTGGACGGATTTGGTTCAAGGTCTACTGATGTCTGCTGCGCTATTGATTGTACCAATCGCAGCGATGAACGGTGGTCTTGGTCAGCTATCGACTGATCTTCACAACATCAACCCAGAGCTGCTAACGCTATGGAATGATGCGAAAGGTGAACCGCTATCTGCTATCGCGATCATCTCGCTAGCGGCTTGGGGTCTTGGTTACTTCGGTCAGCCGCACATCCTTGCTCGTTTTAAAGCAACACGTACTAATAAAGACCTAGCAACAGCGCGTCGTATCGCGGTGGTATGGACAGCTCTGTCTATGGTTGGTGCAATGCTAGTGGGTCTGGTTGGTCTTATTTACGTGACTAACTCTGGTGCGCCTAAGCTAGACGATGGTGAGAAGATCTTCATGCTTCTTGTTAACGCGATGTTCCACCCAGTAATCGCTGGTATCCTACTAGCTGCTATCCTTGCGGCAATCATGAGTACTGCGGATTCACAACTTCTTGTATCTTCATCTGCAATGGCAGAAGACCTTTACAAGCAAGTACTTAAGAAAGATGCGACATCTGAAGAGATCGTTCGTGTGGGTCGCTTTGCAGTAATCATTATTTCTCTTATCGCGCTATTCCTAGCGATGACGCCAGACAGCTCTGTACTTGGCCTTGTGTCTTACGCTTGGGCTGGTTTTGGTGCGGCATTTGGTCCAGCTATCGTGATGAGCCTTTACTGGTCTCGTATGAACCGCAACGGTGCTCTAGCGGGTATCGTGGTTGGTGGTGTGACTATCGTACTTTGGAAACAGTTCACGGGCGGTTGGTTCGATGTTTACGAAATCGTACCGGGAATCATCTTATCAACTATCTCTATCGTTATCGTGAGCCTAATCACTGGCGAGCCAGAAGACGAAGTTAAGAAGCAACACGCTGAGTTCGAGAAGAACCTCGTTGAGCTAGACTAATTTACATTGTAAAAATACAAATGAATTAGAAAAAGATATTAATTAAGAACAATAGAGTCACTTCGGTGGCTCTATTTTTTTGACCACTCTCTAATGCTCGCGACTTCTTGCTCATCGATATTCAATGACTCCAAAAACTCTTGGTGAGCGGTAGGCTCCATCTTTTCAAACTGCTTGTGCCAGTTCTTCATATCCTTTTCGTCAAACCCAGCATTCTCCATCACCCGTACCCAGCGCTCTTTTGTCAGCATCTTCTGCTCTAGCAACTCAGGTTGCTCAAGTAACACCACGATCGCCTTCTGCTGTTGACGCAGGCTCTGAATTTCCTTTTCCAAGGCGTTGAACTGATTCACTAGTGTCTGCTCTTGTTTCATATCGTCTGTGCGATCAAGCAGGGCGCTTATCTCCTGTATAGACAAACCAAACGATCGGTAAGAGATAATACTCTCTAACCGAGCTTGCTCTTTTTTGCCATACCAACGATAGCCATTATCGGAGCGACTGTGAGGAAGCAGCAGCCCGGCACGCTCGTAGTAGAGAATGGTGGTACGAGATATGTTGTAGGCCTTGGCAATTTGAGTAACGGTGAGCATTTCTACCTCATTGGTTGCGAGCGCGTGAATTAAACAGGCATGTTTAATTGATAGCCAAGTATTCTAATCGCGTCGTATAAAGGTGTATAGGTGATGGGTTTTGATTCGGCAATTTGAGCAGCCTATGATATCGGTATTTTGTTAGTGAGGTGCGACGTTTGTCGTACTTAAGATCGGGGTGGAATCAGGCGTGATCGAACGGTTGGTGGGGTTTTACAATGTAAATCGAAGCGGTTGGATCTTGTGTGAGAAGGGAAAGATCAACTTACTCAATGGCGTGTGATGTCAAAAAATGAAACAGAAAAGTGGCGATTTTTTGAACTTGGCGCTCACTTTTGTTATTAGCTCGATGAATTGTGGAACCGAATTGGACATGATGTGTCAATTGTCAGTAACCACTAAAGACCTATAGGACAAAGGTATGCCTGATCTCTATTGCAAAGGATGTAAAAAAACAACACTACATAAGTCTATAATGAAACGTTGTGAATCAGAGCCCGAGACAGCCTCTGGCCGTGTGTTGCAATGGACCTCAAAGCTATTTAGTGGCAACTTATATTACGATATGGAAACGCAGCACTTTTGTCGTACATGCAATTGTCGTTGTGAAACGGGAAGCTCAGTTCCTCAAGTTGGCTTAGCTTAGCTGATGGTAAGTGCTTACTAACCGATATCAAAAAAACCTCCGTTTGGGAGGTTTTTGTCATTTAAGCCGCTTTAAGCGCGATCTCGCTGCTAATGGCGTTACCATCAATTTTTACTTCCCATCCGTAGTTTGAGTATTCATTAGCGAGTGCTTGAGCCACATCTTTTGACACGGTTACGTGTGTCCATGAGCCGATACCGTAGGGTTTATATGCGAGTTCTTGTGTTTTCATAATAGAGTCATCCTTTCTCTTTGATAATTCTATTATTCACTTTGCCATATATCCTTTCTTTCGTTTCTGGCTCAACTTATTTGTTTATCGGGTCATTTCTATAATAATTTGTTAATAACCAGGGTTTGATTTGTAACGATTGTTATCCATTTGTATGAATTTATATTTGGTGTGAATGCGACTTGTGCGTTTAGTTTTTAAATGTGTGAGCGGGGTTTTCTTCGATCGCTCTAGGTATGGAATATACTGAGCCGAATTTAGAATGTTTAAGGAATGTTATGTCTCAGCATCAGCTTGATCGTATCGATAAAGAGATACTAAGAATTCTGCACATGAAGGGGCGCTTGCCTGTGGTTGAGCTGGCCAAGCAGGTTAACCTAACGACTTCTCCTTGTTCTGATAGATTGAAGCGATTAGAAAAAGAGGGTTACATCACGGGTTACCACGCAGAGCTGTGTTCCGAGAAGTTGGGGCTCGATGTTCAAGTCTTTATCCATATTCGTCTCGACCAAACCAGCTTTTCAATCTTTGATAAATTTGCCCAAGCTGTGGAAATGATGCCTGAGGTGGAAGAGTGTTATTCGTTGTCGGGAGACTTTGACACCATGATCAAGGTTCGAGTGAAAGACATGAAGGCATACCAAGCGTTTATGGCCACCAAGTTAGGGACCTTGCCTGGTGTGATTCAGACGCGCAGTGAAGTGGTGATTGAAGAGCATAAAAAGGGCTTTGGTGTGAACCCTGAGCTGTTAGCGACTTTAACTTAGCGCGCTTCTAACTTGAGCCAGTTTTGATAGATATAAAAAATGGAAGCCAATGAGCTTCCATTTTTTTTGACTGCCAGAAAGGAGCAATCAGATAAGTATGGTTATAGACGATTTACAGTGTAATCGCCGCTGAAATAAGACCAATCACACCACCGAATACACCACCCCACACGACAAGCCAGCCAAGGTGTTTCTTGATCATGGTTTGAACCATCTCTTTTACCAGTTTCGGTGTCAGTTCATTCAAACGCTGGTCGATGATGGCTTCGATGTTCTCTTTGATTTCATCCATAATTGCTGGTGATTCCAGTTCTTCCTTGATGGCATTCTTCACTGAATCACTCTTGCTGATTTCGATGACAGATTCTTGCATCTTCTCAACAAATGGCGCTTTCATTGGCTCTAATGCTTCCGTACCACCAAACATTGCTAGCATGCCGCCAAACTGTGAGTTTTCGATAACGTTAACCAGCGAATCGAATGCAGGGTTGAAATCGATTTTCTTAATCACAGGCTCTAGGTTCAGTGATTGGCCACCGCTCATTTCGCTGCTTAGGAAGCGGTCGATGTTACGCTCAGTAAAGAATTGCTCCATCATCAGTTGTTTGATGGCTGCTTTGAACTCTTCAAATCGCGCTGGAATAACGCCAGAGCCGTATAAGCCGGGTACTTTCTCGAACAACATGTGAATCGCAAGCCAGTTGGTGATGGCACCAGAAAAGGCGAATAGTCCCGCGTAAAGTAGGTATTGATTTGTTGTCGCATAGCCGCCAGCAAGCAGTGCTAACGCGATAACGTTAGTTAAGACACTTTTGTTCATGGTTGATCTCTAGAAAGAATATTGCGCGCATTTTAAGAAAAAAACGCCAAGAAAAAAACAAAAGGATCGATGAAGTTGATGGAACAGGTGGCAAAGATCGCTGAACTACGGACATAAGAAAGGCTAGCCTCCCCCCGAAGTCTAGCCTTATTCCAGAACGTGCAAGCGAAGCCGTCTTGGTTTGTTAAAGTCATTATATAATTACGACATAACATTCTGCCATGTGTAATTTGCCGCTATTTAGCAAATTGATGTGAAATACGCCGCACTTTTAAAATAGCATAAGTAGTTGCAGAATGTTCTATCGAGACGGTTGTCATCTTACCGGAAATTTACTCTCTACACTGGCGTTGTTGATCAAATCAAGCAGAAGATCAACGACGCCATGTATAACTTACCGTTAGTTTCTTACGGGCATACCTAGTCCTATGACTTTGTTTATGGCTTTAACATTCGCCATGATTTCACCAACTTGAGCGTTGTAACATCTCAAGCTCAATTTACCGCTTGTTAGTCCTTTATATCGAGACATTGCAGTCTCAGATAT
>NZ_JAEFCE010000056.1:0-33516 GCF_016406055.1 Vibrio sp. IB15 | reverse complement strand
GATTATCTCTCAGAAGAAGGATCGGTCAACCGATCCTTATCTGATCTACATTGCGATTTTATCGAGGCTTTTTTATTGGTTCATAGCCTCTCTCTCGCCTTAAACTTAATTTTACCAGTAACCATAGCAATGCTCCCAAAACGTCTCACCTCGAGCCTTTGAGGCGCTAGAAATGAACATTATCAGTAGACACTCGCCCAGTTAGATTGGAAAAGATGAGCACAAGGCAAATGTAAGCCTATAAAAAGAAAAGAAATATCGCTATTAGAGAAGCGAATAGACGAGCTGCTTTAGAGAGTGACAAAAGAAAAGAAGTGACAGCTATCAGACGATAGGCACAAAAAAAGCTCCCTCAGGAGCTTCTTTTAGTACGTATTGATTATTGGCTCATACGAATCAGTGATTTACCAATCAACCACTCAAGTTCTTTACCGCTTGTATCACCAAACTGAGTCTCAGTTAGCTTGTAAAGACGATCAATACCGTTTGCCGCAAATTCGTGTGCGTTTTCAGCTGTAACGATATGGTGGAAAAGTAAACGTAAAATTGCTAGGAACTCAGCGTCTTCAAGCGCTTTAACCCAGCTAGCTGAAAATGCATCAAGACCATTTTCGAAATCAATGTGCTCCATGAACATCTTGAAGATTCGACCGTCTAGAGCAGCTGTGAAATCTGTTTTCTTTGGAAAGTGGTGGCTTATACCTGTACGAGAAACGCCCGTTTGCTGACTCAACGTCGTGTATGACATCTTGTCGTAACCCAACCTTAGTAACTGGTCTACAACGGCATCCATAATCTTCTGGATTGTGATTTCTGTATCTTCTTTACTACGCTTTGGCATATTCAGGCTCTTCTCTTTGTAAATCCATCTAACTCAATAAAATGAAGTCAGAATGAAAATTGTTATCAGCATTATGTGAGCAAGGCATTTTTTCGCAAGTATTTCCAATAAAATACCCGCCAGTACTTCGCATAAACAACTTTACAGTGCTGCCTCTTTGGGCACTTTGTCTAATTATTCTTCGAAAGTAACCTTACCGCTCTAAGTGGTTAATCTAAAATAACTACTTAGAATATCAAATACCCAACAATAAATTCATTGTATAAATACCTATCAAGCAATAGATAGTCTTATAAAATTAGTCACGAAGCAACTAACTGAATGATATTCTAACAAATTAATGACACTGCTTTTCAACAAAACATGAGATAGATCACATACATATTTGTCGGCGCGAATGTACATATTCATTTAACCCTGCAACAAACAACATAGCATACCAATGCAAATTAGTTCAAAGATTTTAATTTTTGTAGATACAGTTCAAATTGCTCGTTAGAATAACCTCAAATTTTGTAAGAGGATTATTTATGAGCCAAGATATTGGTAACAACGACGTATGTGAAGCTTGCGGCTGCGCGGGCGAAATCGGGTTCATCATCAAAGAAGGCGACGATGTTGCTGAGGTAACAGTTTACGGTAACTCAAAAGCCCTAATTGAAACTGAATTTGCAAAGTACGTAGAGCTAGCAAAGCAAGTCTCTAGCAATGTTGAGTACGAAGCGTCAGAAATGACGGAAGAAAGCACTGAATTGCACGCTCGCTTCAAGTTTGAAGTTAGTGCAGAAAAGATTATTTTCGAACTTAAGACTCGCTCTCTAGCGCGTTAATATAAGCACTTATATTCTTATTATAAAGACGAGTTAAATTACTCGTCTTTTTTTATTTGTACCCAAGCAAGTGCCCCATTCGTCTCAAAATCATTTTCCGCAGCACACTGAATCACAACACCAGACACTTCTAACACCGCCCCAATGCTGTATGCCTTGTCATCATAATAACAAACTCGTTGCTGTTGACCACTTTGAGTAACCACCACCGCAGCCTTCCCCGGCGTTGAAATTACTTTATTCGCATTGGCAGGCATTGAGCAAAACATTGCACTTGCTACCAAGACGCTCTTAATTATTTGTATATTTACTCTAGTCATCCATTTACCTGCCATTGTCGCTGAATTTCTGATTAGCCAAACGATTTCTATTTTATCTACCGCCAAATGGGTAAAACACTGTGCGAGAATAATTTTTCCATTATAGTGTTAACGTCTATCGTAATAAGAAGCCTGTTATGCTCAGAATAATTGCACTTATTATTGGTTCTTTAACCATAACAAATGTCAGTGCAGAACCAATCGATCACTATCAAATATTGAACCATCTGGACAATTACGGAAACTTATATCTCCGAAATAAGCCTTACACAGCGCTTCCAACCGGTTTAGTGGTCGATGGTAATCTTAATATCGAAAACACCCCGATCACACGTTTACCTAAAGGGCTTGATGTTAACGGCAGCCTCAAGGCTTCTAATAGTCAGCTAACCAGAGTAGCAAGTGGTGTAAAAATCAAAGGCTACGCCGACTTCATGGGTAGCAAAATCACCAGCTGGCCTAAAGGCGTAAGAGTCGGCGGGTTCATTAATTTCACTGACACTCCATTGCAAAGGCTGCCCAACGGCCTACGAGTGAGAGGCGACCTCAGTGTGATTCGCACCCCTTTAACCGAACTGCCGAATGGCATTGTGATTGATGGTGACCTGTATATCGGCGGCTCAGCGATTACTGCATTCCCAGAAACGATGACGGTGAAAGGCAATATCTATTTAGGTGGCAACACCGTCACGACTTGGCCAACAAATTTAGAACTTGGCGGTGCAGTGGCGCGCTAGCCTTGCCTGTGGCTTAGCCTCTTACCATCAAAAAGTATAAGTAAAAAACAAAAAAAGGAGCTCAAGGCTCCTTTTTCAATTCAATCAATTAAGCGAAATCTTCGTTAACCAATGTTCTTCACTGGGTTCGCGTAGCTGTCGATCAAGTACTGACGCGCACCTTTTGGCAACGTTGCTAGCTTGTCTTCGAACTCTTTCTTAACCGTAGCTGTGATCGAGTCATCTTCTTTCTCTGCCGCCAGCAGGTTTACAGGGAACAGCTTGTAGTTATCATGGATCTGACGGTCAATCTCTTCAGCCAATGCTTCTGGAGTCTCAAAGTCTTGATCGATAACCTGACCAAACCCAACGTGGATGCGCCCTTTATTGCCCACGATACCTTGGATAATGCTCTCGATATCTTCAAATTCGCCTTTTTCGTAACTGCCGTTTACATCTTTTTCAAACAGCTCGATCGCTTTAGCCGTATCACAAGGATCATTCTCATATGAGATAGAGACAGGGACAATCTTCAGTGACTTCACGTATTCAGGGAACGCCAGCTTCTGTTTGCGTCCTTCAACATGAAACATTTTAAGGATGGCAGGATCAGTGAAATCATTACCGTCTTTTGCACGGCCTTCTTTCTGAGCGATCCAGATAGAGTTACCAGTATCTAAAGAGTGCTTAATGTAAGAAGAGAGCTGGCCTAACGCTTTCATCATTTCACGCGGCCCTTTAAGCGAGCGCTTAACGATAAAGCTCTTATTCAAGCGCATCAACTCTGTCGCACACGGCTTCTTCAGAAGATTATCACCAATCGCAATACGGCAAGTTTGGTGATTTTGTTGATGCAATGCGTAGTTCACCAATGCTGGATCCATAGCAATGTCACGATGGTTTGATACAAACAAGTATGCTTGATTCACATCCAATGACTCTAAGCCTGTGTACGTCACACCGTTTGTGGTGTTCGCTAACGTGTCACGTAAGTACTTTTTCACTTCAATCTGAATCGATTCAACGCTAGTCAGCTTGCTCCACTTCATTTTTAAGTAAACACGTAGAATTGGGCTCATTAATGCTTGGAACCAAGCTGCGTGATTCGAAAAACGGTAGTTCAGAATCGCACTGATGAATTCTTCATCATTAATAAGACGGTTTAGTGCCGCTGGAATTTCATCATCGCCGTAAGGACGAATATCAACATATGGATCAGTTGGAGAGGTCATTTTTTCATTCATATAATAAAAAGCTAGCTCATTCTACGCGTTGTTTTGACTTCTCGCAGCTACAGAGCCCATACTTTTGACAAGGTCAGACCAGAAACAGTGAAAATAGCCTGTTATTGTTGGCATTCTTTGAGATTAACGGTAATCTTGACGCCCCAAAATTAAGGTACTATCTATGAACTTCGCTATTGAATATACATCGGCTTACTTTTCACACCTGGTGATCACACCACGCAAGAAAGTACTAAAACATAGCCTTGTATCGGTTCAAAGTGGCTTGGTTTTGATCAAACTGGGTAAGCAAGAGTACGCCGTTGAACCAGGCCAAAGCGTTTGGATTCCATTTGACTGCTTAACTTCGTTGACCTACTTCCCTAACACTCAAGTTAGCCGTGTCGATTTCTCTGTTCGACTGACAGATGCTTTCCCACGCCAAGCAGGTTACATCACGCAAACTAACCTCTCTTTGGCGTTGCTAGAGAAGCTAGAACTGACTCACGGCCGAGCTTCAGGTGCTAACAATACCGAGCAAGCGTGCAAAGACATGCTTTCTGTACTCAAGCAAGAAGTGCTGGCATTCAAACCTCTGCTTTGTGAAAGTGCGTTGTCTCAACGATTCAATCAGTGGAACATTGATGACTCTAACCTGCCACAAGAGCACACCTTAGTGATGGTAATGCGCGAAGCGAAGAAGCGCATGCAATCAGGCCAGAAGCGTGCAGCTGTGATCGATGACCTATTCTCAGGTAAAGAAGAAGAGTTTGAACAACTGTGTATGCTGGTGTTTGGTGACGATCTATAGTCGCTAATAAGGCATAATGTCGCTGAGAAAAGCCAATATTTAGATACTAAAAAGCCGCAAAAACTGAGTTTCTGCGGCTTTTTTAATTCTTAGTACTAATTCAGGATAAATAAAAGCTAGATTTACAATCTTATAGAAGAATCGTGTTGGTCTAAAACGGTAACTCAACTTGCATCATCAAATCGGCATCTCTTGAATCGTGCCAACGATAATCAAAACGCATACGAGGTTGCCCTTCTACTTTCTCTCCGAAGCCAATGCTTAATTGCAAACCGTGATTCAAAAGCCACTCTTCAGTAGACATATCATATTGCGCATCTTCTAAGTCTTCAGGAAACCACATCCCTAAGCCAACATAATTTGACTCAAGGCTTTGAGTTAACAGTGGTGCATCTTTGGTTTGAAGTACCCAGTCAGACCAATAGTCTGGTGTGCTCTCGGCTTCGTCTTCACTCATACCAGTTATTTCCAGCATGCGCTCACCAAAAGACTCAATACTCGTGGAAAAATCTAGACAGCTATTCTCATCATCAGAAGTCAGCATGATTGAATCTAAGCTAAAAAAGTCACATTCAGCCTGTGCAGGTAAACTGCATGCTGCAATGATCATCGTCGCTGGTATCGCGCGCTTTAGCATAGTCATCAGACCTCTTGAATTAGTGAATCTACATTATTGTATACAGACCACCATCTTGCAACATCTTTGTAACTGACTTTGTACTCAGTTTTGATACATCGCTTCCACTTATCAACGCATTACGAATGTCTGTGCTACGGATCTTCACCTTCTCTGGGCAAGCCATTACAGACCATCGCTCGGTAATCTCACCTGATTTATAGAAAGATGAGAACTTGAAGAAGTTGTCCGGTCCGATAACAAACGTGAGTTCAGCGTCACCATGTAACTTTTGTAATTCACTGAGTACAGCATAAGTTGTCACACTTTCACCGGGCGTAAACAAACTCTTTTCGATCAATGATAGTTCAACTTGAGCCAATGAAAGATCACTAATAAATGCGTTAACTAACTGACATCTCGTATCAAAGTCTAGCATCTCTTTTCCCCAAGCATGGGCAATACTTGGTACCAGAAGAATCTTGTCGAAATGAGCCAGTGAATCAATCACACTTTTATGCCCTAAGCTCGGCGGATTAAACGCACTACCGAAAATGGCTATTTTTTCCATTATTAATTGCTGCCTTCTCTTTCTAAGCTTGTGCAAAGAGGTTTTTAAATCGAATGATTTAGGTATGATAACACTAGATTTTTAATTTGCTTGCAGGAAAGGAATACGAATGGAACAGTTAATTCGTGACGAAATGCGCGTACTACCTTCAATTGACCCTCACTTCGAAGTGACTCGTCGTGTGGACTTTATCAAAACGAAACTTCAGCAGTCTGGCTGCAAGTCCCTGATCCTTGGTATCAGTGGTGGCGTAGACTCGACTACCTGTGGTCGTCTAGCACAACTGGCTGTTGACAGCTTGAATGAAAGCACAGGCAGCAACGACTACCAATTCATCGCAGTTCGCCTACCTTACGGCGAGCAAAAAGATGAAGATGAAGCACAACTTGCTCTTTCTTTTATTCAGCCTTCCCAATCAGTTTCTGTGAACATTAAAGCAGGTGTTGATGGACTTCACGCGGCTTCTCACATTGCACTTGAAGGAACGGGCCTACTACCAACAGACTCGGCAAAAATCGACTTTGTAAAAGGTAACGTAAAAGCTCGAGCTCGTATGATCGCACAATACGAAATCGCAGGTTACGTTGGTGGTCTTGTGATTGGTACTGATCATTCAGCAGAAAACATCACTGGCTTCTACACTAAACACGGTGACGGTGCCTGTGATTTAGCGCCTTTGTTTGGCCTGAACAAGCGTCAAGTTCGTGAACTAGCGGCAACACTAGGCGCGCCAGAGTTGCTAGTTAAGAAAGTACCAACTGCCGATCTAGAAGAGCTTGACCCACAAAAAGCTGACGAAGCAGCGCTAAACTTAACTTACGATCAAATCGATGATTTCCTTGAAGGTAAAGAAGTACCTCAAGACGTATCAGACCGCTTAGTGAGCATCTACAAAGCAACACAACACAAGCGTCAACCAATTCCAACAATCTACGATTAATGCTTTAAGTTAATCTCAATTAAAAAGGCCGGAAGTTCAGCTTCCGGCCTTTTCTATTTTATGAAGGGAGTGACTTAATTAGCCATTAATCCACAACTTCGATATCGGTTTGAGGCACACTGCAACATGCTAAAATCTGTCCCATGTTGCGTTCATGTTCTTGCAGCGCTGGTACATCCGGTTGATGAACTTGCCCAGACTCAAGGGTCACTTTACAAGCACCACAAAAACCCGCTCGACAACTTGATGCAATAGACACACCCGCCGACTCGGCTTGCTCTAGTAAGGTTGACTGGTTATTACCTTCGAAAAGATAGCCGTTAACACTCAGTTGTAATTGCTTCACGGTTTCTTCAGTAGCCTGAGCGACACCAAATGCTTCGTGATGATAATGCTGAGGGTTAAGCCCCATTTGAATCAGCAGTTTCTTGGCATTATCCATAAAGCCATCAGGGCCACACACGAACGCTTGGCGCTTGTGTAACTCATCAATTTTAGCGACATGAGACACGCTTAAACGACCAGACAAACCATCCCACTCTTTCGTTGGTTGGCTCAATGAATAGATCACACGTAAACCTTCATGCTCTTTGGCGATCTGGTCAATCTCAGCTTGATAAGGAATATCTTCTTCACTGCTGCATTGATGATAGAAAACCACATCATTAATCTGACCATGGTCTGCTAAATAACGAAGCATCGACAGCATAGGCGTGATACCGCTACCCGCAGAAAGCAATAATAAAGGGTGCGTTGGGTTCTCTTCTAAGTAGAAAGCACCATCCGGGTTTTGCGCCACTAAGGTATCGCCAACTTGGAAATGGTCGTTCAACCAATTAGAGATCTGGCCATCATTGACGCGCTTCACTGAAATCGCTAAACGACCCGCGCGAGATGGGCTCGAAGATAACGTGTAACGGCGAGACACTTTTTCGCCATCAATCACCATTTCAATCGGCAGATGCTGACCTGGTTGGTAACTTGGTAAAGAGTGGCTCTCTTTCGCTGGCTCTAACCAAAACGTCGTAAAGTCTCGAGCTATCTCCTCACGCTCAACACAGGTTAGGTGCAGCGACTCTACCCATGTGTCTTCGTAATACTCTTTTTCTTTGGTTTCGAGTACTTCAACCACATCACCTGCTCTAACCAAGCCTTCATTTTTCGCGACTAGGTTTTGACCAAAGAACACGCCACCACGATCATTGGCTCTGAATTTAGAGAAGGTATTCAGTGGCTCTTTTGTCGCTCTTAACTCACCACTGCTAACGTCCACAGTTGTTAGAATACAACGTTCACAAGGCTTCACCGCCTCGAACTCAACCTCACCAATTCGAATACGCTTCCAGCCATCTTCAGCAAACGCTTCAGTGTTTGAGACCACGAAGTTGGTGCGGAACTGATCCATGGAATGCGTTTCAGGACTACGGCGATTCAACTCATCAAGCGAAGCTTGGCTGATGATTAACATCGGGTAACCGTCGGCAAAACTGACGTTATGGCCCAACTTTTCACGAACACGATTCGATTGTTCACCAGAGAAAAGCAGCTCAACACGTACACCCAATACATCACTAAACCAGTCATCAGCTTCGTCACTCGTTGTGTAGGCCGTGAAGCTGTCTTTCCACACTGTTGCTGGCGCTTCTTGCATCTTAAAGTTCGCATACTTAAGGCGCAGTGGCTCTTTATCTTCATAAGTAAAGATCAAACCATCTGGCAGTAAGCTGGAAGACACTTTAACCATTTTAGGATATTTACGCGCCGTAACCATTGAGCCGTCAGCCAATGCCAGCATGAAACGTCTGTCAAAAGTGAGACCTTGTTTTTCAACCCAAGCAGAAGAAAGCGCAATGCCGCCCACTGATTTAACCGGAAACACATTGATTTGAGATAAGGAAGGAGCTTGCTCTGAAGCCTTTCGATCTAGAGGTGACTGCGACATAACGATTCCAATGTTTTTTAGTTTGTCCCAATGCTAACAAATGGTTATAAATAGATAAACTGGCAGCCATTAAACACTTGATACTAAGCGAATATCTTGAGATGTTTAACTCATTGTCTTCTATACATAAAGACAGCAATGCATTAACACTCTCCAGACCTTCTATACTGTGAATACAGTTAGTGCATTGAACTTTCATTGAATAAAAAGGATTTATCATGAACAAACTCGTCATTATCATCTTATGTGTACTGCTTCCTCCTTTGGGTGTGTTTTTCGCACGAGGCGCAGGCAAAGACCTTTTGATCAACATCGTCCTCACTTTCTTCTTCTGGGTTCCGGGAATGATCCACGGGTTGTGGGTAGCGACTCGATAATCCATCTTCAAAAATAAATACCGAATAAAATACGCGGAAAAACAAGCTCCTAACCCTGAAGAGTTAAAAATAGGATGAAATGAAAGTGCTTTTCCACTATCATCCTGTCGCCTAAACGTAAGCGATTGCTTTCACAGATTTCGCAGAGTTTAGGCTCCAACTACATAACACTTCAAATGGTGGGAGCCTTCAATGACACAACTTACGATTACTCGTCCTGACGACTGGCACGTTCATCTACGCGATGGCGAAGTATTAAAAGATACAGTGCGCGATATCAGCCGCTACAATGGTCGAGCGTTAATCATGCCAAATACCATCCCACCGGTAACTGATACCGAAATGGCTCTAGCTTACCGTGAACGCATCATGGCAGAGCAGCCAAGCGAGCAATTCCAGCCTCTAATGGCACTTTACCTAACAGATAAAACAACACCTGACGAAATTCGCAAAGCGAAAGAGTCTGGCGCTGTAGTGGCTGCGAAACTATACCCAGCTGGCGCAACAACCAACTCTGACTCGGGTGTAACCTCTGCAAAGAACATCTACCACGTACTAGAAGCTATGCAAGAAGTTGGCATGCTACTTTTGGTACACGGCGAAGTAACCACGCACGACGTTGATATCTTTGACCGTGAGAAAGAGTTCCTAGACACCGTTCTTGCGCCAATCGTGAATGACTTCCCTAACCTAAAAATCGTTCTGGAGCACATCACAACAGCAGATGCTGCGAATTTCGTAAAGAACGCGAACGACAACGTTGCCGCGACAATCACAGCTCACCACTTGCTTTACAACCGCAACCACATGCTAGTTGGCGGCATTAAGCCACACTTCTACTGCCTACCAATCCTTAAGCGCAACACTCACCAAAAAGCGCTAATTGAAGCAGCGACAAGCGGCAGCAAGAAGTTCTTCTTAGGTACAGACTCAGCACCACACGCAAAAGGTGCAAAAGAGTCAGCATGTGGTTGTGCGGGTTCTTACACAGCCCACGCAGCTGTTGAACTGTACGCAGAAGTGTTTGAACTAGAAGGTAAGATTGAGAACCTGGAAGCATTTGCAAGCCACAATGGCCCTGACTTCTATGGCATCCCACGTAACACAGACACCATCACTCTAGTAAAAGAAGAGTGGAACGTTGCTGAAACCATGCCATTTGGTTCAGACATCGTTGTGCCAATTCGTGGCGGCGAGATGATTGCTTGGTCAGTAAAATAAGTACTCAGAAGGCAAAGTAAATACGTGTAGATACTTCGTAAATACTTCACTTCAACTAAAAAGGGTCACCCGATTATGGGTGACCCTTTTTGTTTAGTATTTAACAAACTCATTGCCTAAGACGTTGTTTAAGCCCTACTTGCCGCGAACCTTCTCTATCACACTCCAAACCGCGACAACAAGTAACCCTGCCACGACACCAATCACGCCATTCAACAAAGTAGGAACAACGGCAGTCGCTATCGTATGCCCGCTGAAGTCCATGATGATAGGTTCAATCAAATGATGAATCGCAGGAACGTTATGAACCACGATACCACCACCGACCAAGAACATGGCAGCCGTACCGACAACTGCAAGCATCTTCATTAGCTTGGGCGCAAAGGAAACAAGCCCATTACCCAGCTTTGTTTTGAATGCGCTACCGTCAGATGTACGTTGAAGATAGAAACCTAAGTCATCCAACTTAACGATCCCTGCAACCAAGCCATAGACCCCAATCGTCATCACAACAGCAATCAAGCTCACGACAATAATCTGAGTCAAGATGCTGGTTCCCGTCACGGTACCTAGAGCAATCACAATGATTTCTGCGGATAAGATGAAGTCGGTACGAATTGCGCCTTTAACCTTTCTCTCCTCATAGTCCTCAATGGACTCACCAGTTTTATCTTCATCTCCTTTGTCGTCATCTTGGTGGACGTGCGGGAAGAACTTTTCTAAGATCTTCTCAGCCCCTTCGAAACAAAGAAATAAGCCACCAATTAACAGCAATGGCATAATCAACCAAGGAATAAATGCACTAATTAATAAGGCGGCAGGCACAAGAATCAACTTGTTCTTGAATGAGCCTTTTGCAACCGCCCACACCACAGGGATTTCTCGCTCAGCAGACACACCCGAAACCTGCTGTGCGTTAAGTGCTAAATCATCGCCTAATACACCTGCGGTTTTCTTCGCTGCAACTTTAGACATCAGTGCAACATCGTCTAGCACTGTGGCTATGTCGTCTAACAATGTGAGTAAACTTGCTCCAGCCATTTTATTGTCTCTTTTAAAGGATTGAACAACAGATAAAATGTAACACTATCAATTCACTCATCAAAGTTATGAGTCTGTAAAAAATAAAGTCACAAACTGTGTTTTCTATTGCCGCCTCAGCGAGACAGGACTAGTCTGTCTGCATCTTTCACGAACATAAAAGAAAAAGTATAGATGAAAAGTGAATACAGCTACCCTATCGGTGAACCTGGAAAAAAATGGCAAGAAGCAGAACGTCAAGCATGGTTTGCTCAAAGAACCATTAAACGCGAATACCAGCAAGAAGTCGTTCCTAAAATCCAAGCATTAGCTGACCGCTTTGATATCGAGCAATACGGCGCACTGAGCTACGCTGAAGCTCGTTTCCCTCTGTTTGCAATCAAGAGCAAAAACTGGGACACATCAAAACCAACCGTTCTGGTAACTGGCGGTGTTCACGGTTATGAGACAAGTGGTGTACACGGTGCGATCA
The DNA here is from genome assembly GCF_016406055.1 of Vibrio sp. IB15. Classification (NCBI taxonomy): domain Bacteria; kingdom Pseudomonadati; phylum Pseudomonadota; class Gammaproteobacteria; order Vibrionales; family Vibrionaceae; genus Vibrio; species Vibrio sp. IB15. The sequence goes on along the minus strand of NZ_JAEFCE010000056.1, from coordinate 21,595 downwards.
AATTCGCAGATACTCAAGCAGAGAAGTACGCAGCACATTTCAACGTGGTGGTTGCACCTTGTGTTAGCCCTTGGGGTTACGAAGTCATCAACCGATGGAACCCAAATGCCGTTGATCCAAACCGTTCTTTCTATGAAGGTACCCCTGCTGAGGAATCAGCAAACCTACTTGCATTAGTAGCATCTCTACCAGAGGTATTGGTTCACGTTGATCTGCACGAAACGACAGACTCTGATGAAACTGAATTCCGCCCAGCACTTGCTGCTCGTGATGGAATTGAGTACATCGAAGGTATGATTCCAGATGGTTTCTACACAGTAGGCGACACTGAAAATCCTCAGCCAGAATTCCAAGCGGCTGTCATTGCTTCAGTTGAAAAAGTAACCCACATTGCCCCAGCAGATGCAGACGGTAAGATCATCGGCTCAGAGGTGACACAGTACGGTGTGATTAACTACCCAATGAAAGAGCTAGGCCTGTGTGGCGGCGTAACTAACTGCAAGTACGGGACAACGACAGAAGTTTACCCAGACAGCGACAAAGTAACGGATGAAGAGTGTAACGATGCACAAGTTGCAGCTGTCGTTGGTGCTCTAGATTACGTCATTCAACAAGAGCTAAATGCGTAAACGAATAATTTATCTCTAGTGAACGAGCATAAAGTTAAGAAAAGCCACAAGTGACGAATCATTTGTGGCTTTTTTATTTCTTGCTAACGCACATAAAAAACTCCCTTGCACAAAGTACAAGAGAGTTTCTTAGTCAAGCGTCACTAGTGAGTAATTTACCTCACTAGAAAATCGCTCTATTTCACTGTTTCACTTACGTTTGCTTGGCCTTTATCTACTTCTGTAAATAGACCTTTCAGCAGGCTCACACAGCCAATCAGAAGAATGATAGTGAACGGCAGCGCTGCGATAATCGTAATAGATTGCAGTGCTTGAATAGATTGAGTACCACCAATCCACAACATCACCATCGCAATCGCACCTGAGATAACCGCCCACACTACTTTCTGTTTCACTGGTACTTCAAGCTTACCACCAGCCGTCATACCATCGATAACAATCGAACCTGAGTCTAGTGTCGTAACGAAGAACACAATGATCAGTGCTACTGCGATAACCGATAGGATGCTACCAAACGAGTACGCATCTAACATGTGGAACAAGCTTAGTGATACATCTGTGATCCCTTGATCAAGACCAAGTTGACCAACATGGTTAATGACCTGTTCAATAGCCACACCACCAAACACAGACATCCAAGCCGAAGTTACTAGCGTCGGGATAATCAGTACGCAGAACAAGAACTCACGAACCGTACGACCTTTAGAAATACGCGCTACAAACATACCGAAGAATGGTGCATACGCTACCCACCATGCCCAGTAGAACACAGTCCAACCATGTAGCCATGTCGTGTCTTCACGACCAGAGCTTTGGCTCAATGCCAAGATATTTTTCACATAGCCCGTTGCCGCTGTTGCTACAGAATCAAGCACAGTTGTGAAGTTAAGCACTGCAATAAGGCCAAGAAATACAAACGCAATAACCATGTTTAGGTTACTTAGGAACTTAACACCACCGTCCATACCACGAAGTACAGAGATGATCGCCAGACCCATGATCAAAACAATGATAGATTGCTGAAGTAGGATATTGTTTTCCAAGCCAAACACGTGGCTAATACCACTTGCCGCTTGTGTACCACCTAAGCCTAACGAAGTCGCCAAACCAAACAGAGTAACCAGTACCGTTAGCACATCGATCACATCACCCGTTTTGCCCCACACTCGCTCACCCAAGATTGGGTAAAACACTGAGCGCATAGATAGTGGTAGACCTTTGTTATAAACAAAATACGCTAGGCAAAGTGCTGTCATGCCGTAGATAGCCCAAGCATGGAAACCCCAGTGGAATACCGTTGCACCCAGCGCTAACTCACGACCCGCTTCTGTAAAAGGTTCTGCATTAAGCGGAGTACCAAACCAGTTGGTAAAGAACGCGGTTGGCTCAGCAACACCCCAGAAAATAAGTCCAATACCCATGCCTGCTGCGAATAACATCGCGATCCAAGAGGCCATTGAATAGTCTGCCGTCGCGTCTTCACCACCTAAGCGAACTTTACCTAGCGGTGAAAATGCAAGAATAACGGCAAAAATTAACATGATGTTAGCTCCCCACATAAATAGGAAGTCAAACTTTGATAGAACTGCACCCTTGATGGAATCAATTGCCGCTTTGGCATCTGCAGGAGGCAGTGCAAGAAGGGTGATGATGAAGAGAAGAGATAAGCCGACTGAGGCTACGAAAACTGTGTTATGGACATCCATGCCCCATTTACTGACGTTGTCTTGACCAACTTGATAGTCAGTAGAATCAATACTGTACTTTTTTGATTTAAAACTCATAAATTATGATGTTCGCATATCCGATTCAACGAATATAAGGACGCTCTCCATATCCAACTACTACTTGATTGGCTCGCCGCACCGCCTAAATAAAAGGCAATAAAAATCACAATAGTTAGTGATAAATGGACTTACTGGCTCAATCCCAAGACGCGCATTATAGCACAGCTCAAAGCATTTTGACTGAGATTTCGCTCAATAGTAGCCCAAACCACCGTCGATAATGATAGTTAACCTAATAAAAACAGAATAAAATGAAAGAACAAAATTATTTAAATACAACAACTTAAATCAAAACAACACACTATAACGTCACATCCAAAGTTTCTGCATATGATTTTGATAATCGCCTAATTTACTTATAGCTCTAATAAAAAAACCCGCTATAGGGGCGGGCAAATTACCAAAGGTAAAAGAGAAATGGATTGTTAGCGCTGCGTACTGCAGCGCTCGATATCAGAGTGCGAAACAGAATCCAAGATTGTAGTCATCACCATTTTTCGCCGTGAACTCTTTATCTTCACTTGATGCATTTGGTCGGCCGCTTTCATCGCCCTTCACTAGGCTAACCCAGTGTCTGATTCCAGAAGAAATACTTGCGTCTGTTTGACCGAAGGTAGTGCATGTCTCTAGTTGGATATCTTCAATATCAACAAGCTCAAGGTTACCTGTGCCTTTCCGAGCGCCCATCGTCACTTCAACGTGCGTACCGCTTTCATCACGGAACAGGATTGATGATGGTTTGGATTTATCACCTGTGTATGCCACAAAATGCTTAGCACGTTTCAGACCTGTGTGTTCACCATTTTTGAAGTAAACCTGAACATGTCGGTAGTCAATCTCATAGCTCACAACATCTTCATGAGAGCCCGACTCAAGAGGAAATAGAGTATCTAGCAACTGTTTCGCCATCTTCTGCTTTTCGAGTTGCTTGTCTGCTTTCACCATTTCGACGGCAAAGACAGCTTCAGCAATAAAAGTTGAATGGTTTCTGTGAAGTTCTGTTTTGTCTAGTGTCAGCATATTCATAGTCTATCCCTCGTACGGCTTTAAATTTCACGTAGGTCAAACATCCTAATTGACCCTTTTCAGATTTGTTCTTTACTGCTCGGTTTCCATGTTTTTCATACTACTGTTATTTTTGAAACAATTTCACAACAAAAATTACACACTGTGAATTTTACTAAATTGCTTTTTTACACACTCCTATTTTTAGGGGTAAAATGAGCATTAAGTCATTAATTTTAATAGACTTACACTCACCACACCCTGACTTTTACGTCTTGTTTGATTTTGTGTAATATCCAACCCCAACTAGCTTGTTATCGATAACTCGATAGTAGGTATGCTTGGTTTCGACCTTACTCGACAATGGATTTAACCAGCGATAGGTATAAACACCACGGCCATTTTCTCGCGCAAGATTCAACATATCAGTGAGGATCGGCTTATCATCTGGGCTCAAGATTTCGTTGTGTGATCGCCCAACCAACTCCGGTGACACGCCATGAGCTAGTAGCTTTCCAGAACTCATGTCCATCACAAACACATACAAATCTCCTTCCACAAAGCTGCCTTCAGCGTCATTGAACTCAACCAAGCTATCTTGTTCAGACTCCACTATCGCAGTCATCGCTCTCGCCAATAAATTCTTTGCCTCGGCCGCACTCGAACGTTCAGGGTAATAACCGACAGCGACAATCACATCGCCTACTCGCTCAAAGAACGTAGTTTTCGGTTCACCCATACGATCAGTCGGGTTCGTCCAGTGATATTCCACCTCGCCAAAACCGTTGTGGACCGCTTTTGTTATCATTTCTCGAAAAAATGGATTGCCATAAACATCTTGTGTGTCCAATACACTGTCGCCCACCAACACCATGGAAGAGCCGCCACTGGCAAGAAATTGACCATCAATTCCGAGTGCAAACACGTATAACTCACCGTCTATGTACTCAGGGTCACTCATGAAATCTTTGACGCTTTCATCACCCTCGGTTTGAACGTGGATTACAGCTTTCGCCAGCAGAGTCTTGGCTCTTCTCTCTGCCTCGCTCACCACGTGGGGCTCAGAAACATCAAGCACATTAACAGGCTTAGCTTGTTTCTCTGTTTCAGAATGTTCGGCACGTAAACTAATGCCACTCACGACAGCAAACACAGCACAACCAATGAGGATGATTCTGGATAAATTCATGGTTATCTCTCCTAATAGCCCACTAAGGACGGAAGCCAAAGCGTAATTTGTGGGAAGAAAGCGATAACGAAAACGCCCACAACAGAAGCAAGAACAAAGGGATGGATCTTCGCGGTGATTTGCTCAACCGTGGAACCCCCTATTCCCGAGGCAACAAAGATGTTTTCGCCAAGTGGCGGCGTAGCAAAGCCTATCGATAAGGTACATACGACCACAATACCCACGTGGGTAGGATCCGCGCCTAACATGTACATGATTGGTAATAGAACCGGCACGATGATCATAATCGCTGCTAAGGTTTCCATGAACATACCGATGAACAACAGCAAAGTAATCGTAAGCGCCCACACCATGTACATGTTGTCAGTAAAACTGAGCAAAGATTCAGCCACCACCACTGGAATTTTTTGTTCAATCAGTAAACGACCAAACACGGTAGCAGCAAACAGGATCAGCAATACACGTCCGGTGATCCACGTCGTGGTTGATAGAGATTTCATCACGCTTTTGAATGACAACTCGCGGTGAATAAATACACCCACAAACAGCGAATAAAAAATTGCCACAACCGCAGACTCTGTTGGTGTGAACATACCGCTGTAGATACCGCCAAGAATCAAAAATGGCGCTAGTATCGACCATAAACCTCGACGCAAGTAATGCCTTACATCACCAAATGACCAGGTTTCAGTAAGCCCTTTGTAGCCTTCGCGCTTAGCAATGAAATAGTTAGTCAGTACCAGTGTCGAAGCCATGATGAAACCCGGCACAACCCCGGCGACAAACAGCTTTGGAATCGATAAAGAAGCAAACTGGCCATGTTGTGCAATGGCTTCTGGTGGCGCCATTAAGCCCATCGCAGATATACCAAAAATAACTAAAGGAATGGATGGTGGAATAATAATCCCCAAGCCTCCGGATGCAGCCGTAACGGCCGATGCGTAGCTCTTATCGTAGTCACGCTTAACCATCGCAGGCACCATTAGCATACCTACCGCGGCGGTTGTCGCTGGGCCAGAGCCAGAGATAGCACCGAAGAAAAGACAGGCCATTACCGTTGCCGCACCAAGTCCACCTGTTACGGGCCCAGCTAAGCTTTCGGCAATATCAACCAAACGTTTGGAGATCCCAGCCGCCTCCATTAATGCGCCCGCAAGCACAAAAGCAGGCAGAGCCATGAGCGGGAAGTTACCTACCGAAGTAAATGCGATTTGTACCAGTGCGATAGGATTTTTGTCGAGCAACATATAGGCCGCCATCGAAGCGCCGGCCAGTGATACTGTGATTGGTGCACCTAGAATTAACAGGGTTAAGAAGCCACCAAATAAAATTAGAGTTAAATAGGATTCCATTATTACATCTCTCTATTACGACTATTCTCTGTGACTACTGCATAGACTTTTGTGCAGTCATTTTTCGCAGCTCTTTCACTTCTGGATCTTCATTGGTTGCACCTTTGAATAGGCGCTCATAGTTGTTCCAGATAATTCGAATCATCATCAGGGAAAACGCGATAGGTAAAATCATGTAGAAATACTTCATCGGGATACCTGTGGTCTGAGACTTCCAAAACAGGTTCATTTTGTTGAACACGAAGTCATAACTGAGATAGACAAAGTAACCGTTGAAGCAGAGCCATAAGAAATCAGCGATGGTTTCACTGACGGTTTGCACGATTGGCGGAAATAATTTGAAGTGAAAACTCACTCGGTTGTGTGCCGACATCTTGGCCGCCACAACAGCCCCTAGATAAGCGAACCAAACGAACATGTAAGTAGCGACCTCATCCCCCCACGGGATAGAGTAGTCGAATAGCTGACGCGTCAGGATTTGTGTAAACAGCAACAGGACAAAGCTTGCAAGCAACAAACAACATGTATATTCCTCAATGTTGTTCAGGTGTTTTTTTATTGTTTTAGCGACTGACATATAACCTCCAATGTTGATTTTCACATGACAACCAGTCGCTCACGGTCCTAAAAGATCAGGTACAGAACAGCTCAACGAGTACAGCCATGTAAATGCCCTATCTCACTGTTCTATCGCTAGGTGATTAAGTCGCGGAGAACAGCAGATAGGGCGAATCTAATCGTTACTTTCTACCTAGTAACTCAAGAACGTCGTCTAGCTTGTCTTTGCCTCCGATGCTTGAGTAGAACTTAGGCCAAACTGATTTAGTCACCTTGTTGATCCACTCTTGCTCGTTGTCTGCTGGGTCTGTGAATACCATGCCCTTCGCTTGTAGCTCTTCACGAATTTGGTTTTCCGTATTTTCTAAATAAGCGAAGCTGTGCTCTGTCGCTTCCTGACCTGCTTCAAGAATGATCTTCTGCATTTCAGGTGTTTGCTGTTGGAAGACCGTTTCACTCACGATGAGAGGTTCTAGAGAGAAAATGTAGCGAATGTTGGTCACGTACTTTTGTACTTCGTTAAACTTCATCGCATGCACTGTGATGTAAGGGTTATCTTGACCATCTACCACGCCCTGTTGCAGGCCAGTAAAGGTTTCAGACCAAGCCATTGGCGTTGGGTTTACGCCCCATGCTTGGTAAGAAGCGATCATGATTTCGTTACGAGGAACACGAATCACGAGCCCTTTAAGATCTTCTGGGGAAGCGACAGGCTTTTTCGAGTTAGTCAAAACCCTAAAGCCAGAATAAGCCCAACCGACAATACGAACACCAGCATCACGAATCGTATTATCGACTAAGTCTTGGCCTACTTGACCTTGAGTCAGTAGCACTGCTTCTTCTGCGCTCTGAATAACGTAAGGCATAGTCAGTAGACCAACCGTCGGAGAAAAAGGGGTGACGTTGTTGATCGCCAGTACAGAGAAATCAAGAAGACCGATTGCCGCATCATTTACTGTGTCTTGCTCGTTGCCTAACTGACCATTCGGGAACAGATCGATTTTCACTTTACCGTCTGTTTTTTGCTCCATGAGTTCAGAGAACGATGTCGCTAATTCCCACTGCGTACCACCAGCAGCATCGCCGATGGCTATTTTAAAATTCGCTGCTGCCGCGGTATTAGATAGCACCGCTGTTGCTACAATGGTGACACCAGCAATAATTTTATTTTTAATAAATTTCATAGTCTTAACCTTTCCTTTCATACAGACTTCCTGCCTGTACTTTGCTCACAAGGTGACCTGGTACAACTTTCCTGGTCGTAGTTCTATTTCCCTATTTTGGAAATAATGTTCGGGTAGTTACAGCCTTTCATCCTTTAACGAATACCACTGATAAAGGAACCGCTGCCCCATTCTTCGAAACGGCGCAAACATCTCTGATTCCACCACTTCCCTCACATTGGGGAACGGAAGTTTTGATTCAAATATTGGTAGGTCGAGCGTGTGACCTTCGCCTGCAATCCACTGAGCAAGACGCTTACCCGCTTGAGCGGAATACATCACGCCATTACCGCCATATCCAAGGGCGTAGAAGATGGATTGTTTTGGATTCGGTTGATAAATCCTCGGCATCATGTCGTGGCTGACGTCCACCCAACCCCACCATGAATAATCGATTTTGATCTGATCGAGAGACGGGAATTTTCGAGTAAGGTCCGCTCTTAGCATGTCTTCATATTTCTTTTCAGGTGCGTTTTTGCCACTGATAGCACTGCGTGTACCTATCTGTACTCGGTTATCCGGTAACAAACGGTAGTAGTGACGCAGAATTCGAGTATCAGTAATCACTTGATTAGTTTTGAAATTACACGCGGCGATTTCTTCTTGAGTTAGCGGACGTGTGACCATTGAGTTAGACAGTACTGGCAACAGGCGGTTTTTAAGCTCTGAATGCAAGCCTTGACTGGTATACCCACCCGTACAAACACCGACAGAACGCGCTTTAACAACGCCACCAGGCGTTTTCAGGTAATGCACACCGCCACGAGTCTCCCAGCCCATAACTGGACTCGATGGATGAACTTTAACGCCGAGTGCTCGTGCCTTTCTTAGATAACCAAACGCCAACTTCCCTGCATGAATGCCAATCCCTTCTGGCTCATGCATCGCGCCTGCTGCTTCTTGGTCTCCAACGTAATCACGCTTTACGGTTTCTGCATCTAAGATCTGCGCATCGTAGTCAAACGTGTCGCGCAACAACTTGGCTTCTTTCTCGAGTGTTGCCATCACTTTTGGACGGTGAGCAACATATAAATGACCGCCAGGTTGTGGGTCACAATCGATGTCTTTGATCAGTGACTTGAAGGTTTCCATGCCATCGACACATTCGCGGTGCATTTTTAGCGCCGTTTCGAGGCCCCAGCGTTCAATCCATTGTGAACGCTTCAAACGCCCAGAGGCACACTGCGCTTGACCACCGTTTCGAGTGCTGCATCCCCAGCTTGAACGGTTCGCTTCAATCACTGTCGCTTTAATGCCATACATCTCAGCAAGGTGTATCGCAGTGCTTAGGCCAGTAAAGCCTGAACCGATGATCGCCACATCGACATCCATGTCCGATGTGATTGGGCCATCATCTTCAGGTGGGGCACCTGCAGTATCTACCCAATACGTTGGGGCGTATTCTTTACCATGACCTGGCGTTTTATCCTTCAATGGATCGTACTTTGGATCGTATCTATCTTTTGCTTGTGTACTTTCTTGTGCTTGGGTGCTTTTCACCTTTGGCTGCACATCGGCAGCTGGTTGTTCCATTACTAAACTCATAATTCGACTCTCCTAGTCATAACACGTGAACGGGTTGCGATTTCGTGTCTAGCTTGTGGGAGTCAAAAGAGGTCTTGTTTTACGGAAGGCATTTTTTACGCTGATTTTTCCGTCTTTCAGAGTAAATACATCAACCATGCGAGCTTCAATAATGCTGCCATCCGGGTTTGTAGCAGAAAACGTTGATTCACTCACAGCGCGATCACCGCACACAAAGTGGACAGGATCGCTCCAAGCGGCGTCTGGGAAGTTCTGCCAAACCAATTCAAAGCTCTTTCGAACCGCTTCGTACCCTTCGATAGTATTTCCAACTAAGCCTTCGCCAGCCACAGTATGGAATACACAATCTTCAGTCATGAACGACATTAATGCTTCGATATCATGGTTATTCCAAGCATCACTGAATGACTGTAAAAAGGCTGTGTCGACTTGGTTTTCCAGCACGAATGTCGCTGCATTGGTTTGCATATTCATATTCCAGAATCCTTTATGTTTACGTTATTGGTTTAAATTTCAGTAGCTTTGCGCCACTTTTTTATTAGAGTTTTTAAACTAGAAACTTGAAAGATTTAACAACTTGATAACAAGCCGCACAACTCTAACTTCGAGTTGTGTTATATACAATCTTTAAGCTCACAGATTTCGTATTTTTATAAATTTAATTAGTGTTCTAAGTTTATTTAAACAAGACTTCACTCTATTTAAATAATTAAAATCAGACATGAGCGAAGTCTTAATTTTCGATAATGATATTAGTCGTTAGTCGAAGTCAAAATCTTGATGGTACTTTCGTCCATATTGTTCCAAAGTTCGATCATGAGTATTAACTTGTAATTCGATGTTGCTTCCATCTTTACCCATAACCTTATTTCCATCGACGTGTGATTCATTTTTCAAATCAACCAGTGTCTCTTCTTTATACTCTGTAGGTTCATTTAACACATTCATGGATATTAACTCCTTTATCAGATTTACTTTGGCTGACGGAAGAACATGAACGGATACTAGACCGTTTGAATATCCTTGCTCGTCGTACAAAGGTTGAATGGCATCATTGCAACCTTCCTTAAACGGATGAATGGAATACCATTTGTCCTTACGTTGTTCTTGCTGATCACAATCAACAACATGAAATATCTGAGTTTTCTCAACACCACATGGTGTAAAGAAATCACTAACTCTCTCAAAATCAATTGCTTTAGTAATATTAATGCAGTCTTTACTCTGACTATGACACAAAGCCCACAGCGCATTAAGCAGGTTATCGCTCCATTCAAGTAAACGAATGGGAAATCCCTGCTTCTTTGCTAAGCACATCAGCAACCAATCATTTATGTCGTGAGAGTGCAATGAATGCCCACCATAGATACGAACCGTTGAAAGCAAATCTTGTTCGACTCGGCGTAAGTTCTTACGATTAGAACGACCCAAGCTAGGCATCAAGTTATTGTTTTCGTAATCACAAACGTTATAAATCAACCCACAAGGTTCGTTGCACTCTTTAATATATGAATCAATTATTTGATACAGTTCTTTGAGTGAGCTTATATACCGTTTATTGTTCATATCTATTTTCTACCACTCACCTATATAAATAATGATTCTTAGCTAAAAATAAAGGTTAACGACTCTTCGAATACTCATACTAAAGTCGAATAAATCTAGTGACTCATCAATAATTACTATTTTGATATTCGGTTAATAATAATTACTGATAAAACCTCGATATCGATACAATTTAATTTGGTGTAATAGTGATTTGGTTAGTGCTCTAATATTCAGAGCAAGGAACGTAAAAAATATGACTTAATGAAAAAAGAGTTTTCTTTCACGTTCAATTTAATATCAAAAACCATCACTTAATTTGTTTGTCCGACTCCGATCTCGATAGCCTTCTCCCTAACACTTTCGATAATACAGTGCCGGACAAACTTCCTATTGGTTATACGTAATCTTTGTATTTATCTAGGAAACGAACCGGTTTAGACAATGCGTCTCGACGGAACGGGTCGCCCAGTTCTTGAGTACACATGATCTCAATGATGGTTGTTTTGCCTTCGTTCATTTGCATGTCGATGGCTTTTTGTAGAGTTGGGCCAACATCTTCTAGCTTATCAACCGTGATACCTTCAGCACCCATTGCTCGAGCGATCTCTGCAAAGCTTTGGTTGTCTAGTTCACCAGCGACAAAACGTCGGTTGTAGAAGTCGACTTGGTTCTTCTTCTCTGCGCCCCATTGACGGTTGTGGAATACCACCGCAGTCACAGGAATGTTGTGACGAACACACGTCATGGTCTCCATCAGGCTCATGCCCCACGCGCCGTCGCCTGCGTAAGAGATAGCTGGACGATGAGGTGCTGCTGCTTTCGCACCAATGATGGTCGGGAACGCATAGCCACAGTTACCGAAACTCATTGCCGCAAAGAAGCTTCGCGGTTTTTCAAAACGTAAGTAGCTGTTTGCGACCGAGTTGATGTTACCGATATCCGTTGAGACCATTACGTCTTCTGGCATCGCTTTTTCAAGTTCACGAAGTACTTGGCGTGGGTGAAGATATTCACCACCAGAGAAAGGAGTCTCATGCGAGTTTTCTTCGATCATGTCTAAGCTGAATGAGTCACGCTCGTGCGTCCACTCATCAAGCTCTTTTTCCCACAGCGCTTTTTCTGTTGCGACGGTGTCTTGGCGAGCACCTTTGTTGTCATCACACAGCAGTGCACGACCTTCCAATCTCTCGGTTAATGCCACTGCAGCCGCTTTCGCATCACCACAAATACCCACAGAGATCTTCTTAACCAAGCCAAGCATCTTGTTGTCCGCATCAATCTGAATGATTTTTGCGTTCTTCGGCCAGTAATCCATACCGTGTTGAGGCAATGTGCCGAATGGACCAAGGCGAGTACCAAGAGCAATAACCACGTCCGCTTGAGCCATCAACTTCATTGCAGCCTTCGAACCTTGGTAACCTAGTGGACCACACCATAATGGGTGACTTGCTGGGAACGAGTCATTGTGTAGGTAGCTGTTTACTACTGGCGCACCCAGTCTTTCAGCCAGCGCTGCACACTCTTGAAACGCGTCAGCCATTACCACACCGCCACCAGAAATGATGACAGGGAATTTCGCTTCAGCAATCAGGTCTGCCGCTTCATTCAGAGATTTTTCACCACCTGGGCCACGGTCTAAGCGTGCCGGTTGAGGGATCTCGGTTTGAGTCTCACCGTAGAAGTAGTCACGTGGGATGTTAAGTTGAGTAGGCCCCATCTCGCTCATTGCGCGGTCAAAGCATCGCCCTGTGTACTCCGCCATACGGTCAGGGTGCGTTACATGCCCTTGATACTTAGTAAACTCTTGGAACATTGGAAGTTGGTTACACTCTTGGAAACCACCTAAGCCCATTGTTTTAGTGCCGGTCTCTGGCGTCACAATTACAACAGGGCTGTGTGCCCAATACGCTGCTGCGATTGCTGTTACACAGTTACTGATACCCGGTCCATTCTGACCGATAACGACACCGTGGCGACCAGAGACTCGAGAGTAACCATCTGCCATGTGAGCAGCACCTTGCTCGTGTACCACTGGGACCAATCGAATGCCAGCAGGAGCAAAGATATCCATTGCATCCATAAATGCCGAACCCATGATGCCGAACATATCGGTGACATCATTGGCGACCATAGTTTCAACGAACGCTTCTGATGGTGTCATTGTTACTGTGCCGGAAACAACCGTACGTTTTTCTTGCTCACTCATTCTTCCATTCTCCTTGAGTTAACCTAAATTTCATTTTTCGGAATGAATCGTCTCTTTTTTGAATTCAAATTCACCTTAGTAGTAGATTTTTTGCGCGTCAACTTTTTGCGTTAAAATGGAACAATTCATTCTAATTAATAAAACTGGATCACATTATTGGTAGTTTTTCGTACAAAAAAGTGTCGTTAACTCCAAGAGAGAGGTTAATAATCGATAGCAGTTCAAAAATCACAGCAGTCATGGAAGCGATAATGGGGAATAAAGAATGAACAATGAGGAATTGCGACCAACGCAACAGGTAAGTGTAAGAGAGCATTTCGGCATCGATAGCGATTTAACGGTGTTGGCCTTTGAGAAGGCGGGAGAGTACGTACCGAAGATCGATCCCAACTACTGTTTTGATCCTGAAGTCACGCTCGCAATATTAGCGGGCTTCACATCTAACCGTCGCACGTTAATACAAGGCACACACGGAACCGGCAAGTCTTCTCATATAGAGCAAGTGGCAGCACGATTAAATTGGCCATGCTTGAGGATCAACCTAGATGGGCACTTAAGCCGATTGGATTTCATTGGCAAAGATAGCATCGTCATTAAAGATGGAATGCAGGTAACGGAGTTTAAGGAAGGCATTCTTCCACAAAGCATTCAGCAACCCATCGCATTAGTATTGGACGAATACGATGCGGGCCGACCTGATGTGATGTTTGTGATTCAGCAACTGTTAGAGCAAGACGGAAAATACACTTCGCTCGAGCAAAACAGAGTGATCACTCCCCACCCTTCTTTCCGTCTGTTTGCGACCTGCAATACTCTCGGTTTAGGTAACTTTTCCGGTTTGTATTCTGGTACTCAAGTGCTTAACCATAGCCAACTTGACCGATGGAACATCATCGCGACACTTAACTATTTAGACCCACAACATGAAACCAAGATCGTTCTATCAAAGTGTCCTGAGCTAAACAATGAAAGCGGTAATCAGTTAATAGAGAAAATGATCGCCACCGCCGGTTTAACGCGAAATGGATTTAGAGCCGGCGATTTATCAACGGTTATGTCGCCAAGAACAGTAATCACATGGGCTGAGAATATTCGAATATTCAAGAATGTAGCCACTGCATTTAGGCTGTCGTTCCTCAACCGTTGTGAAGACGAAGAGAAGGAGCTAGTTCGCGAATATTACTTCCGCTGCTTTGGTGAAGCTCTAGAGGAGCATACTCAGAGCTATGCTCAGTCGGAGTTTTAATCGATGGCTAATATTTCCTCCCAACAGAAAAAGATCCTCGATATTGGCGTGTCGATTGCCAGAGCGATCAGCGGTGAATTGAACCTGAATTACCGAGGAGAGCGCCTCTACAACGGTAGTCGTCCTTGTTATCACTTATCGGCACACACCAACGATCTCACCTTTGTGTCACGCCATGAGCTCATCAACAGTAAATTATCGATGAACGGTAAAATTGACTCATCCGCATTGAGGCTGTTGCTTTCTGATGCTGAACTTCACTATTCGTTGCGCCCAAAAAATGAAGTCGAGCGTTTACTATTCGATTTTTGCGAACAGGTACGAATCGAGTCACAAGTTCCCGCTTACCTAAAAGGCGTCACTAAGAGCATTCAGTTCAACTTTGCGTATTGGAGCGATCAATATCATCAAAATGGCTTTACTGAATCCCGCATTGGTATTTTGTTGTTCACATTAATGCAGGTCATCCACACTCGCTTAACGGGTGTTCCAGTCTCGGATCCCATCGCTGAAACCATTGAATCGACTCGAGCAGGCATCGTGCCTATATTTGGTAGCTGTCTAAAACAATTAAAAGAACATCGAGCCAATCAACAGCGTTTTGCTCACTATGCCAACGAGCTCGCGTCTCTGGCACAAGCACTTATCAACCAAGAACAAGAGGGTGAAAGCTCAAGCACCCCAACGGTTGAAGAGGACATTAAAATCCTCGCGCAACTTGCTTTAATCGTTGATGGGGACATAGAAGATGAAGAGATTGATGCGGACATCACTGGCAGTAGTAAGGTCTTCGAATTGTCAGGCGCTAATTATCAAGTATTCAATTCAGAATTTGACCAAGTGATCGCCGCAGATAAGCTCGTCCGGCGTGCCCTATTATTCGAACTGAGACAAAAACTCACTGATGACTTGATGGCGAGACAAGTGAATACCCGACGCTTAGCCGCCATGCTGTCTGGTTTTGTTGCCACACCACAACGAATTCGACGCCAAGAACACCTAGAAGAAGGCATCGTCAACGCCACTGCCATCACTAAGCTCATCACTTCTCCTTTAGACCGTACGTTTTTTTATCAGCCTGAAATTGGCCCGTCTCACCAATGTGCCATCACGTTTTTGATGGACTGTTCAGGGTCGATGCAAAAACACAGCCACAAGCTAAGCCTACTAATGGATACGATCCTCAAATCCGTTGGACTCGCCAATATCCCCTTTGAAATTATCGGCTTCACCACCAACAACTGGAACCGTGGCAAGGTTTACCGACAGTGGCTCAAACAAGGCCAACCGAAACATCCCGGGCGTTTAAACGAGGTTAGACATATCGTATTTAAGGATTTTGATACCCATTGGAGGCGCGCTCGACTCGGTCTTGCAAGCCTTCGTAAAGCGGACATCTTCAAAGAAGGAATTGATGGCGAAGCGGTTCAGTTTGCCAGCCAGCGATTGCAGCAGCACAGCGCACAACGAAAGGTTTTGTTTGTGTTTTCGGACGGTTGCCCGATGGATACCGCCACCAGCACAGCCAATGATCAATTCTATTTAGACAACCACCTCAAACAGGTGATTGATCGCGAGACGACCAAGAATAATATTGAAATCCACGGCGTAGGAATGGGGGTAGATTTAAGCCCCTATTATCGCAGTAACATCACGTTGGATACTCAAGAGAGCTGCTTGTTTGGACTATGTAGAGGAATCTTTGAGATGCTAAAGCGTGTTTAGACGGTGAAGCTTCGGCTAGAGAGTCGCTAGCCTCATTGATAGAGCTGGTTTATGAAGAGCCCAACAATGACCATGCCGACACGGCCATCAAATACCCACCAATCAACATCAACACCATAAATACTAACTTTCTGAGTTGGGCATTCGACAAGGGAGGCGGAAAGCGGCGCGCGAACATGGTGACAAGCGCCACCAAAGGAATAGCAATCGCAGATAGCCACAATATGCTTGCTTCCATATCGCCTGCAGCGTAAACATTCACGGTACGTGACATCGACGTGCAAGCGAACACCATCAGCAGTGTGCTTCGTACTAAATCAAGCGTAAAAGGTTGCCTGTAGAGATGATAAACAATCGGTGGACCCGCCATACCAAATAGCCCGCCCGCGAGACCAGAGCTAAACCCTGACACCAAAAAAGACAGGGTTGTAGAGCGTTGGGTTCTAGTTTTAGGTTTGAACATAAAACTCAAGCCTGCGAATAGCACCATAGCGCCTAACAAAGCTCGTAGGATATGCGTTGCAGATTCGCTCAATTCGCCTAGCAAGAACACCCCAAGTGACACGCCGGGAATAATACCGATCACCAACACCACAAGGATTTTTAGCTCGCCAAGCAACGGCTTGCCCATCAAAACAACCAAGCAATTGAACAAGGTGACAATACTCACCACCGCGGCAATAACATTTAGGGAAACTAGATTAAGGCTGACCGTCAAACCAATCACAATGATGCCTAACCCAAAGCCCGTGACGGTTTGAAAATAGGTGCCTAGCGCAATAGTGGCCAAAATGGCGAGTAAAACCGGTAACTCCATTAACAATCCTAAATAGGTTATTTGGGGTAATATGAGTGCATATCAGCGTTAGTTTAAGCAACTAATGTTAATACCTAAAATCAAATGTCGGCTCTTGTCTTTCTTCAACATTAGCTTCAGTGTCAGCCTTAGAGCCAGACACTTTCCCTTGCTGCGCTTGTACCGCGGTAACGGCAATGACGTTAAAGATATCCTCTGCGCAGCACCCTCTTGATAAGTCATTGGCCGGTTGATTCAACCCTTGGAGCAAAGGACCAATGGCGACCGCACCACCTAACCTTTCTGCCAACTTGTAACCTATATTGCCCGCTTCGAGGTTGGGGAAGATCAACACATTGGATTGACCTTTCACTTCGGAATCAGGCAACTTTTTAGCCGCGATTTCGGTGACAATTGCGGCATCAAGCTGAACATCTTGGTCAACCGCAATACCAGGGCAACGCTGTTTCACGATCTGCGCAGCACTGCGCACCTTGTCCACCGACTCATGTTTCGCACTACCGTTGGTGGAGAATGAAAGCATCGCCAACTTAGGCTCTTCCATTAGCAATGCCTGAGCACTTTGAGAAGCGGCGACCGCGATTGATGCCAGCTCCGTTTCATTGGGGTTAATCACCAAGCCACAGTCACTGAAAATCAGACCACCTTTTAGATTATGGAAAGGCTCACACAACATCATAAGGAAGAAACTCGATACCAACTCGCTATCGGGAGCAGGGCCGATGATCTGCAGTGCAGCTCGCACCACATCAGAAGTGGTATACACCGCACCATTTACCGTGCCGTCTACTAACCCTTCCCTCACCATCAAGTTGGCAAAAATAAGTGGGTCTTTAACCTTCTCCAAAGCATCTTCATACGTCATGCCTTTGGCTTTTCTTAACTCATATAGGCGCTCAGCTAATACGACTTTCAGAGCCGACGTTTGAGGTGAAACAATGTGAATACCGGCAAGATTAATATGATGCAACTGCGCGGCTTCAATAATCGCCTTCTCATCCCCCACTAGCGTGATATGGGCGAGCTGTTTGTCTATCGCTAATCGTGCTGCGGCGAGCACTCGAGGATCTTCCGCTTCGCTCAACACCACGCGCTTACGATCTAAGTGAGCCTTATCAATAATCCGTTCAATTGCCTTCATGATAAACTCCATTTATTGAGATTAATTGTTCCATAATTTAACTTTATATTATTGAAATAATAAAAAAGATCAAATATTATTCAGATAATTGAAGGAAATTGATTTGCTATGTACACTCTTACACATAGACATATCGCAAGGATGAATCACTGTATGCAAACAGAAACACCACAAGTTCAAGGAGATACGCCAACTCTTCGACTTTTTGCTCTATTAGAGGTAATCGCACAGAAAGACGAATTCATTTCTCTTCAAGGATTAGTCGAAGAAACCGGGCTACCGAAACCGACGTTACACCGCATGCTGCAACAACTGGAATCAGCAGGCATCATTCAAAGAGATGGTGACGATAAGCACTACAGCTCAGGTATTCGACTCAGAAAACTGGCCGAAAACCTACTCTTCAATAGCACTATGCACAGTGCAAGACGCACGATTCTTGAAAACCTGCGTGCAGAAGTTGGCGAAAGCTGCAACCTGACAGCGCTATCAAGCGGCGAGATCATCTACCTTGACCGTGCAGAAACGGAAGCCCCACTTCGTTTCCACCTCCAACCAGGTTCTCGCGTTCCTGTGCATTGCTCGGCTACCGGCAAACTGTTTTTGGCTCACATGTCGAAATCACAGCGCAGACGACTGATCGAGAATGTGCCTCTGACGCAGTACACAGTAAAAACCATTACCGACTACTCCGTTCTAGAACAAGATATCGAAGAAGCGAAGATCCAAGGCTATGCCATTGACGATGAAGAGTTTCTTCCAGGTTTGGTGTGTATTGCGGTACTCATCCCATCACCAACCGGTCAATCCAACCTTGGTTTAGCAATTCAAGCACCTGTGATTCGAGTGAAGCCAGATGAAGCGATTAAGTTTTTGCCTGCACTGCAAAAAGCAGCGAAAGCACTAGCGAAAATCGAAGCGGACAACTGGGGTCAACAATAAATACTTTGAGGCTATCTGGCTCCTCGACAACGGTAAGTTCATTCACTAGATCAACACGTGTTAAGTAATCATCAATAAGGAACCACAATGCTCAAAATCAACAACAAGCAATTACTCTCTTTTATGGTGACAGAAGCAGATAGCGCGGTTACGGTCACCAATCCAGCAACCGGTGAGCTCATTGGCTATGCGCCAATCTCTAGCGAGGTGGAGCTAGATAACGCTATCAAGCGTGCAAATATCGCACAGAAAGAGTGGGCAAAAGTTCCAGCCAAAACTCGCGCTGCGCTACTGAATAATTGGTATGAGTTGATCCTTGAAAACAAAGATGATCTTGCTCGCTTGATGACCATGGAACAAGGTAAACCGTTGGCAGAAGCGACTGGCGAAGTGGTTTACGGAGCAAGCTTTATTGAGTGGTTCGCCGAAGAAGCCAAGCGCACCTACGGCGATTCGATCCCAAGTACTGCGGCAGATAAACGCCTAGTCACCATCAAACAACCGATTGGGTTAGCCTGTGCCATCACGCCGTGGAACTTTCCCGTGGCGATGATCACGCGTAAAGCAGCGCCTGCATTGGCGGCTGGCTGTAGTTTTATTGTGAAACCTTCTGACGAGACACCACTTTCTGCGTTTGCGGTCGTTAAACTGGCTTACCAAGCTGGAATCCCTGAAGACCTTATTCAAGTGGTTTTAGGTACTAGTCCGGAACAAATCGGCGAACTGTTTACCTCTCATCCATTAATCAAAAAGATCTCATTTACCGGCTCTACCCGTGTTGGCAGCATTTTGATGGCGCAAGCCGCCAAAGGCATCAAACGCACTTCAATGGAGCTTGGCGGCAACGCACCCTTTATTGTATTTGACGACGCAGACATCGACGCAGCCGTGCAAGGAGCAATGGCATCTAAATTCCGCAATGCAGGGCAAACTTGTGTTTGTGCTAACCGCTTCTATATCCACAGTAAAGTACACGATGAATTTGTAGCTAAGTTCGACCAAGCAGTACAACAGCTTAAGGTCGGCAATGGCTTAGATGAAGGCGTCAATATCGGCCCAGTCATCAGTGAAAGAGCAAAACAAAATATCCAACGCTTAATTGACCGAGCGATTGAGCAAGGTGCACAGCCTGTTACACCAACTCAATTACTCGATGGCCAGTTTATTCAGCCCGTCATTCTTAAAAACGTGAAACATGACATGGACATCGTTCAACAAGAGATCTTTGGCCCTGTCGCTCCAGTTATGAAGTTTGACAGCGATGAAGAACTCATCGAGATGGCGAACGATACCATTTATGGTTTAGCGTCTTACTTCTACAGCCAGAATATTCACCGTGTATGGAAGATAGCAGAAGCGCTTGAATACGGTATGGTTGGCATCAATGACGGCTTGATCTCTACTGAAGTAGCGCCGTTTGGTGGGGTGAAACAGTCAGGCATTGGTCGTGAAGGGGCAAAAGAAGGCATCGATGAGTACATGGATATTAAGTATCTATGTTTTGGTGGAAATTAAGGCTTCGGTGGAAACTAGGCTTTAGCGGTAACTTAGCTTTTCTCCTCGCTCCTCAACCCCTCTGAAAACGAAAGCAAAAAAAAGGTTCATCGCGGCTTTCCGGGGAAAGCCGCTTTTATCTTCAAGAAGAAGTAGTCTGTATCTCGATACCCATATCCCATTCGCTTGATTAGCTTTATCTTGTTGTTTATCCCTTCCAATGTGCAGGTGTTGAGCGGATAACTTGCCGATGCGAGAATGCCGTGAAGATAAGGACTCAGTTTTCGTGCGAACTCTTTTAATGGCTTAATCCCACTCTCTTGTACTTGTGCCCACCACGTATCCCAGAGCCCTTTGGCATGCACTTCTGATTCACAATACCAAAGCTCTTTGAGTTGTGCTCCGAGGATGTAAGTGGTCATTAAGTCCTTATTGATATTCAATATTTCTGTAAGATAGCTGTCTTGCTGTGTATTTAAGTTGCCCCTATTTTTCAACAACACCCAGCGTGAACGCTTGACCCATTGCCTCGCTTTTTTATCTTGCTTGAGTTTGTTGGCTTGGTCGACTCTGACTCTATCCATGACCTCACGACCGAACTAAGCAACAACATGGAATAAGTCGTAAACGATTTTTGCGTTCGGGCAATGTGCTTGAACTTCAAGGTCAAAAGCCGTATTCATGTCCATCGCGACCGCTTCGATATTATTGCCATGCTTGCCTAACAGCTCGAAGAACGGTCGTATGTCCTTGCGGCTACAGCCTAACCCTATCCAAATGACTTGGTGCATCTTAGCGTCAGCAATGACCGTGGCATACCTATGTCCTTTAAAGATAGCGAACTCATCCATGACGAGTTGCCTTAGCCCCTCCCATTTCATTGACGGTACCACTCGTGGAAGTCGGCGTTTATCTATCTCTTTAATGGTGTGCCAATGTACGCTTGTTAACTGGGAGATATGCTTAATGGGAAGAAGAGGCAGCAGTTGTTCTATATAACTTTTTAAGCGCTTCGTTATACGAGCATAAGGCTCTAACCAAGATAGAGACTCTGTTTTTATGCCGCAGACACGACACTTAATT
The DNA here is from genome assembly GCF_016406055.1 of Vibrio sp. IB15. Classification (NCBI taxonomy): domain Bacteria; kingdom Pseudomonadati; phylum Pseudomonadota; class Gammaproteobacteria; order Vibrionales; family Vibrionaceae; genus Vibrio; species Vibrio sp. IB15. The sequence continues at coordinate 105 of NZ_JAEFCE010000056.1, read as the reverse complement.
CTTCGTGTTTGAACGGAAAGTTCAACAGGAACACCGAGCAACATGGCCTCTTTACATGACGCCATTGATACTCATGAATAGCCTCGGCCTCGAGACCACAAAGGC
>NZ_JAEFCE010000055.1:0-33552 GCF_016406055.1 Vibrio sp. IB15 | reverse complement strand
AAGAGTCAAGCACATGGGACAGGCATGTCTTCGCTCTGAATTAAGCAACAAAGCCAGTTCAACAGCAACTTGGCGGCAACATTGTTCGCTGTATTGCGATGGGTACATCAGACGGCCTACGTCGTGGCCTAACCGTTGAAAACACTGGCTCTCCAATCACGGTTCCGGTAGGTGAAGAAACACTAGGCCGTATCATGAACGTGCTTGGTCAACCTATCGATGAATGTGGCGAAATCGGACAAAAAGAGAACTACGAGATCCACCGCGAAGCGCCTTCTAATGAAGAACAAGCGAACAGCACTGAATTGCTTGAGACAGGTGTTAAGGTAATCGACCTTATCTGTCCATTCGCTAAAGGTGGTAAAATTGGCCTGTTTGGTGGTGCCGGTGTGGGTAAAACCGTCAACATGATGGAGCTTATCAACAACATCGCTAAAGCTCACTCAGGTCTGTCTGTGTTTACCGGTGTAGGTGAACGTACTCGTGAAGGTAACGACTTCTACTACGAGATGAAAGAAGCTGGCGTACTAGACAAGGTTGCCATGGTTTACGGCCAAATGAACGAGCCACCGGGTAACCGTCTACGTGTTGCGCTTACTGGCCTAACTATGGCTGAACGCTTCCGTGATGAAGGCCGTGACGTACTGTTATTCATCGATAACATCTACCGTTACACGCTTGCAGGGACAGAAGTATCTGCGCTGTTAGGTCGTATGCCTTCAGCGGTAGGTTACCAGCCAACATTGGCGGAAGAGATGGGTGTACTTCAAGAGCGTATCACATCAACAAAACAGGGCTCTATCACCTCTATCCAAGCGGTATACGTACCTGCGGATGACTTGACTGACCCATCGCCAGCAACAACCTTTGCTCACTTAGATGCGACTGTTGTACTGTCTCGTAACATCGCGGCACTGGGTCTATACCCTGCGATTGACCCGCTAGATTCAACGTCACGTCAATTGGACCCACTGATCGTAGGCCAGGAGCACTACGACATTGCACAAACGGTTCAAACCACGCTGCAACGCTACAAAGAGCTAAAAGACATCATCGCGATTCTTGGTATGGATGAGCTTTCAACAGAAGATAAGCAGGTTGTATCTCGTGCTCGTAAGATTGAACGTTTCTTAACTCAGCCTTACCACGTAGCGGAAGTCTTTACCGGTCAGAAAGGTGTGTTTGTACCACTCAGCGAAACGCTAAGAGGCTTCAAAGGCCTATTAAATGGTGAATACGACGACATTCCAGAGCAAGCATTCTTGTACTGTGGCTCTATCGACGAAGTGCTTGAAAAAGCGAAATCACTCTAACAGGTAGGTGCATCATGGCTATTGGAATTACAGACAATACATTTCAACTTAATATCGTAAGTGCGGAAGGTACGCTGTTTTCAGGGCCGGCATATGCCCTAGCCGTTTCTGGAGCAGATGGTGAACTCGGGATTCGTCCCGGTCACTCCCCGCTTCTCAGTAAAATAAAGCCGGGCGTGACAGTATTTGTCACCGACCCAAAAGCAGAAGATGAAGTGCTTTATGTGTCTGGCGGGATGATTGAAGTTCAACCCGATGTAGTGACAGTATTGGCCGATACCGCTTTGCACGCCAAAGATATTGACCGTGCTCGTGCAGAGGAAGCGAAACACGCCGCTCTAGAGAACATCAATAAGGGCAACGTGGACGTTAACTTTGCACAAGCTCAGCTTGAACTTGCCAAAGCGATTGCTCAACTTAGAGCTGCGGATCTGACTTCGTCTCGCACTCGCCACTAAACTAGGCAATTGCTTATCTCAGTGTAAATAGTCTCCCCACTTAAAAGCGGTTTAAGTGGGGAGACTACATCTAAAGCTTTAAACTCAACCCCTTCCCTGTTTACTCATTATTCACTCGCCTGTTTCGCTTACTTTAACCACCAGCACCTCAACATTATTTCTCTGCAAAACGTGCTTGGTGTGGATCAAGTTCATGACCAAGAGGCTGTGTAAGTGAATGATATAATTCTGGCTTACGACCACGAATCCAACGTCTCCCGGTGCACATCTCTAACTCTTGCGCTTTCAAATCCGCAACCACCATATCGTCATCAACGCTGTCCGTCTCTGTGATGATCTCCCCATAAGGGCTTAGGATCATCGCATTGCCCGTTCTTACTTCATCCATATCAACGCCAACACCGTTACTGAACACCACAAACATGCCATTATCGTGCGCTCTTGCAGGTAACCAACGCATTAGCCATTCACGGCCGTTCTTACCCTGCATTTCAGCGCGAATCGCTTCCGGGTTTTGATCTCGATTAAACCATAGCTCCGGGTCAATTCGCTTCATCGCATTTGGGCTACGCGAATGGCAACCGCCCGTTTGATGTGGTGCAATCAATATATCGGCCCCTTTCAAAGCGGTAATTCGAACGTTCTCAACCAAGTTATTATCCCAACAAATCAAGATCCCGACTTTGCAACCGTGGGGCGTATCGAACACCGTGTATTGATCGCCGCTGCTCATATATGGGCTTACGAAAGTGTGCAATTTGCGATGCTTTTGTACCTCACCATTTGGCATCGCGAACACATACGTATTGTATAACTCACCATCAATACCCTGCTCTATCAAGCCCGCACCAACGCTCATTCCAAATCGTGTTGCCAACGAAACGAGCTGTTGAGTGGATTCGCCGCTCGGTACAGGTTCCGCTAACGCTTCAATCTCATCTCGCGGTAAAGCAGACACATGCCAGTAGCCACTAATACACATCTCTGGGAAGCTGATGATCTCCACACCACTGTCCGCAGCTTGTTGAACGTAATGCTCAATCACCGATAAGTTAAAGGCCTTATCGCCGGCATGATGGTTAAACTGGACCGATGCTACTTTGATGTCTTTTTTCATGATTCGTCCTCTAATTTTCGCTTTATCCGATTTGCTATGGAGCCAGTATAAAAAATCACTTCAATTCCATATAATGAAAGATATTCTCAGTTTGATGAGCATTTGGAATGGAATTTGATTTACTGAAGGCATTTTGTCAGCTGGCTAAGTCGGGAAATTATCGTTTGGCTTCAGAGCAGCTCTACATTACTCAGTCGGCACTCACCAAAAAGATTCAGCGGCTTGAATCCAATATTGGGGCGAGCCTGTTCTCTCGCGGCAGAAATGGCGCCGAGTTGACGCACGCAGGCAAGACGTTACTAACAGATGCCCAACGCTTGGTCGATTCAATGCAAGCCTTTGAGCAGCTTTCTGGCTCGGTGGTCAATGGGACAGAGGGGCATTTGAACATTGGCTTTGGTGTTTCTACTTATCATGAAGCACCCAAGCTGATTGCAGCGTACAAAAACCAGCAACCGAATGTTCGCATCACCTTGAATGACACTCCTTCTAAGCAACAGACGGATGAGTTATTGACTCACGAACTCGATATCAGCTTCAATCGTATCCCCGATTCACCCGTTCTAAACAGCCTAACGCTATTCGATGACTCCCTTGTGATTGCGATACACAAAGATCTTCTCAAGCAAGCGCCAAGCAAAACTCTGATTATCTCTGAGTTAGCGAAATGGCCTTACCTAAAGCTCGCCCAACATCGTGGACCCGGACTAGACAAACAGATCCAGCAATATTGCATCGCCAATAATATCGAGCTATCAAAGACACAAGAAGCTGACGATATTCTTACCTTGCTAGCCTTAGTATCGGCCAATATTGGCTTTACTATAGTACCGAGCAGCGCACAGCAGATAAGCAACACCAAGGTTGAATTCATTGCATTACAAGGTAAACATGCCACTTGGCCTGTCGGATTGATATGGAATGGAGAAAGTGAAAACCCACTCAGGGATAGGTTTGTAGAGTTTGTGGCGAAGCAGAGCGAAATTGAAGCCAAACGCTGAATTTCAAACAAAAAAGGCTCACTATCAGAGTGAGCCTTTTAGTATCTGGCAACGCTAAAGACACATTTAGCGCTGCTAATAAGCGATAAAAGAGTTTCAGACCAGCAGTTTAAAGCTGTAAATTAGAAGAACTCAATCGAATTACGGCCGCTTTTGTCGTCACGTGTTGGCTTTGGCGTGTCCGCTTTCTTTTTCGGCTTGTTTTCTTTCTTCTTCTCTTTTTTCTGTTTCTTAGGTTCAGCTTTAGCGCTTAGCATATCTGCAGTGCTGCGCTGTGATTCTTTCTTGCTTGAACCCTTTTTAGACTGGCCTTTTTTCGACTTGTTATCTTTCTTAGCCGCTTCTTTTTTCTTTGGTTTATCTTCTACTTCTTGTACTGGCTGGTCACAGCACACTACATAGTATTCTTGGTTAAACTCAAAGAAGTCACCATCGTACATTTTACGGCGCTTACGTGTTTCCAGCTCACCGTTTACCGCAACGTAACCTTCAGAGATGACGTGCTTAGCTTCGCCACCGCCACTCACTAGGTTCGCGATCTTGAACACTTTGTAGAGCTCAATTGGCTGAGATGACACATCGACACCAATCGCCTCGATTTCAATCTCTTCGCCTTCTTCGCCGTGCTCGTAACCTTCGTAGTCAGCGTCTTCGTAATGTTCTTGGTCCATGGTGACCTCTACCTAAATATGTACTTCTGAAATATTGGGCGCAGTGTAATCGTAAAACCATTAAATGACCATGTTGAATTCAACATGATCGCCCTTGTTATAAAGAATAGTGCCTCTATTGGCGACTTACACGCCACCCACGTTCGAGAGGCTCACCAACTGCTTGGTGTATTCGTGTTGAGGAGCGCTAAACAGCGTCTCGGTGTCGCCCTTCTCTATCACCTCACCCGCTTTCATCACGATAGTATAATGACATAGAGATTTGACGACGTTGAGATCGTGGCTAATGAACAGGTAAGTCAGATCGTACTTTTCTTGCAGTGACTTGAGTAAGTCTAATACCTGAGCTTGTACCGTTCTGTCTAATGAAGAGGTTGGCTCATCGAGTAGGATAAACTCTGGCTTCAGAATCAGTGCTCGCGCAATCGCAATGCGCTGCCTTTGACCACCCGAAAATTCATTTGGGTAACGGTGACGCGTTTTAGGGTCAAGATCGACCTCTTTCATCACATCGCAAATACGCTGGTCCAGTTCGCTCTCATCAAGCTGCTGATGAACACGTAAGCCTTCACCAATCACTTGTGCCACCGACATTCTTGGGTTCAACGCTGAGAATGGGTCTTGAAAGACAACTTGCATACGGCTTCGAAATGGCAGCATTTGCTGACGGTTTAGCCCTTGAAGCTGCTCGCTTTCATAAGTGATCGAACCTTCACTCTCCACCAGCTTTAATATCGCCATACCTGTGGTCGACTTACCAGAGCCACTCTCACCCACTAAGCCAATTGAGTGCCCTTTCTTAAGGGTGAACTCCATATCAGTAACGGCTTTTACATGCGAAATCGTGCGCTTAAATAAGCCGCCCGTAATTGGGAACCACACACGGAGTTGATTTACGTCGAGTAGCGGTTGGCTGTCGGGTGACACAGGGACAGGCAAACCTTTAGGGTCAGAATTGATGAGCTTTTGCGTGTAAGGGTGAGCTGGCGCACTAAACAATGTCTGGCAGTCGTTGCTTTCCACAAGGCGACCATCTTTCATCACCGCCACTCGATCGGCAATTTTACGAACGATACTCAAGTCATGAGTGATAAACAGCATCGCCATGCCAAGCTCTTGTTGCAGATCTTTCAACAAATCGAGTATCTGGGCTTGTACCGACACATCCAATGCGGTCGTTGGCTCGTCAGCAATAAGCAGCTCTGGCTCATTAATCAGTGCCATCGCGATCATCACACGCTGACGCTCACCTCCAGATAACTCATGCGGATAGGCTAATATTTTTTGCTCTGGATGACGGATGCCTACTTTAGATAACCACTCTATCGCCAAGGCTTGTGCTTTGTTGGTACGCATACCGCGGTGAATGGCGAGGGTTTCAACCAACTGCTTGCCGATTCGATGCAGCGGATTCAATGACACCATCGGCTCTTGGAAAATCATCCCGATGCGACCACCACGAATACCGCGCAGTTGCCTCTCAGAACAACTCAAGATATCACTACCAGAAAAGTTAATCGTCCCGTTCAAATAATGTGATGAGCCTTTGGGCAGTAGCTTTAAAATGGAGTTCGCCGTCACCGATTTACCCGAGCCACTCTCTCCCACCAGCGCCAGTGTTTCCCCTTTGTATATTTCGAGCGAAACATCGTGAGTTACCTGCTCTATCGCCTTCTTTCTTCCAAAACCGACAGACAGTTTTTCTATGGTTAGCACTGGAGAAGCAGGAGCTGTATTTGAAGTCATAACCTATCCTTACTTCTGTTGGTGTGGATCGAAGGCATCACGTACCGCTTCACCGACGAAGACAAGTAACGTAAGCATCAAAGAAAGTACAACGAATGCAGAAATGCCAAGCCAAGGCGCTTGTAAGTTCGCTTTACCTTGCGCCAGAAGCTCACCTAATGAAGGCGAGCCCGCAGGCAGACCAAAGCCTAAGAAATCTAACGACGTCAGTGTGGTGACAGAACCAGACAAGATAAACGGCATCATGGTTAGCGACGCAACCATAGCGTTTGGTAACATGTGACGAAGCATAATGCGCTTATCATCCACGCCCATCGCTTGTGCCGCACGTACATAGTCGAAGTTACGACAGCGTAAGAACTCGGCGCGAACGATACCCACCAAACTCATCCAACTGAACAGCACCATAATCCCCAGCAACCACCAGAAATTCGGCTCAATGAAACTCGACAAGATAATAAGTAAGAACAAGGTCGGCATTCCAGACCACACCTCGATGAAACGTTGTCCAAACAGGTCAACCCAGCCGCCGTAGTAACCTTGCGTAGCACCAACGACCACGCCAATGACACTCGAGACGATTGTCAGAACAAAACCAAAGAGTACCGAGATACGAAAGCCGTAAATAATTCTAGCCAACACATCCCGCCCTTTGTCATCTGTACCTAACCAGTTCACCGAGTCAGGCTCCGATGGCACCGCGCCTGCGATGTCAAAGTTAATAGTGTCGTAGCTGAAAGGAATGATAGGCCAAACGATATAGCCATTCTCTTCGATGAGGTCGATTACATACGGGTCTTTATAGTCGGCTTCGGTTTCAAACTCCCCACCGAACTCTGTCTCTGCGTATTCATTAATGACAGGCACAAACCATTGATTGTCATAAGAAACCAATAATGGCTTATCGTTCGCGATGATCTCAGCGAACAGGCTCAAGCCAAACAAGATGGTAAATATCCAAAGGGAGATAAAACCACGCTTATTTGCTTTAAAACGTAACCAACGAGCTTCAGCTAAAGGGTTGTTAAACATTTATTATCAATACCTTGTTATTCGTTCGCCATTAACGCGCTTCAAAATCAATTCGAGGATCAACCCAGGTATAAGTCAGGTCGGAGATAATGCTCAGAACCAAGCCTAATAAGGTCATGATATAGAGAGAACTGAACACCACGGGATAGTCACGTTGAATGGTCGACTCAAAGCCAAGTAAACCTATGCCTTCAAGTGAAAACATCACTTCAATCAACATAGAACCCGTGAAGAAAATACTAATAAATGCGCTTGGGAAACCGGCAATAATGATCAACATTGCGTTACGGAAAACGTGCTTGTAGAGAATACTGTTCTCGTCTAAACCCTTCGCTCGTGCCGTTACTACATATTGCTTGTTGATTTCATCAAGGAAGGAGTTTTTGGTCAGCATGCTGAGCGTGGCAAAACCACCGATCACCATGGCGAAAATAGGCAAAGCTAAATGCCAGAAGTAATCACCAATTTGCTGATACCAATTGAGTTGATCGAAGTTACTCGATACTAACCCTCGCAAAGGGAACCAACTGAAGTAGTTACCGCTGGCAAATAAAATAATCAGAATGATAGCAAACAAGAAGCCAGGGACCGCATAACCGACAATCACCACCGCGCTCGACCAAATATCAAAACGAGAGCCGTGGTGTATCGCCTTCATAATGCCCAGAGGTATCGAAATCACGTAAATGATTAACGTACTCCAAAGCCCCAAAGAAATAGATACAGGCAAGCGCTCGATGATTAAATCGATAACATTACCGCCCTTAAACAGGCTTTCACCAAAGTTAAAGGTCGCGTAATTTTTCAACATCTCAAAGTAGCGAACGTGAATTGGCTTATCAAAACCAAACTGCTTTTTGATCTCTTCAACCACTTCAGGGTCCAGCCCGCGTGAGCCTTTATAGCCACTGGCAGACGCTTGATCACTCTCGCTTAAATCAACCTCTTGTCCACCACCAGAAAAGCGCTCCATAATACCGGAGTTGTGCCCTTCTAACTGCGCCACAGCCTGTTCTACTGGTCCCCCCGGCGCAATCTGAATGATGAAAAAGTTAATCGTGATGATCGCCCACAGCGTGGGGATCACCAACAACAAACGTCGAAATATATACGCAGCCATGCTAACTAACTCCTAGCGACGTTTCTCAGGAAGCAATGCCGCCTTTTCTTCTGAAATCCACCATGTATCGATACCTAAATCGTATTTAGGCAGCACATCCGGACGCTCAAACTTGTCCCACATTGCCACTCGGTATTCACCCACGTGCCATTGAGGAATGTTGTAGAAGTTCCACTGCAACACACGGTCGAGAGAGCGACCTAGCGTAAGGAGCTTTTCTGGGTTCTGTTGGTTACGTGCGATTTCTTCAGTTAACGCATCCACCACAGGGTCCATCACACCCGCTGTATTGTAAGTAGAATCAATGTAGTTAGAGTTCCAAACAATCATTAAGTTCGGACTTGGATAAGGGTTTGGCGAAAACGATGAAGAAACCATATCGAAATCTCGGTCACGAAGACGCTTGATATATTGCGTGGTATCAACCGTGCGGATCTTCATCTCGATACCCATTCGCTTAAGGTTCTTTTGAACAGGTGTAGCGATACGTTCCGTCGTTGGGCTGTAAATCAACAACTCAAACGACATTGGCTTACCAGTCTTTTCGTTAGTCATTACTTTGTCTTTTAGTACCCAACCCGCTTCCTTCAGCAGTTTAAATGCCGTGCGCATTTGACTACGAATACGACCACTGCCATCGGTGACTGGTGGTTGGTATTCTTCCGTAAACACTCGCGGTGGGATCTGGTCTTTGTACTGAGACAGAAACGCCACTTCGTCTTCACTTGGTAAGCCTTTCGCTTCATAGTCAGTGTTTTGGAAGTAACTACGAGTGCGCTTGTACTGACCGTAGAACATGTTCTTATTCATCCACTCAAAGTCCATCGCATACGTTAACGCTTCACGAACTTTAGGATCTGAGAACACTGGAGATTGAATATTGTAGACAAAGCCTTGGGTCGACTCTGGTTTCTCGTGGTTGATCTCTTCTTTGACGATATAGCCTTTGTCGAAGTTTGCGCCTGTATAAGAGTTGGCCCAGAACTTAGCTGAGTTTTCAGTACGAAGGTCAAACTCCCCTGCTTTAAAGGCTTCTAACATCACGGTGTCATCACGATAGTAATCGTACTGCACTTCCTTAAAGTTATTGCGACCCACGTTAACGGGCAAATCTGCAGCCCAATAGTTTTCATCAAGGCCGTAGGTAACACTTTGACCCGACTTATAACTGATGATCTTATAAGGACCACTGCCTACTGGCGGTTCACTTAGCGGCTCAGAGAGTTTTCTGTCTTTCCAAAAGTGCTTTGGTAACACGCGAGTGCTTTGAGCAAAGCTAAACAACTTCTCACGGTTAGGATTATTCATCTCGATACGAACAACCAAGTCAGAAACCGCGGTAACGGATTCGATGTCTTTGTAGTACACACGATATTGAGGCACACCTTCTGTCGTAAATTTCATGAAGGTAAACGCCACATCATGGGCCGTGATAGGTTGCCCATCATGGAATTTAGCATTCGGGTTGATATCGATTTCCATCCAAGAGAAATCACTCGCATAACGAACTTTGGAAGCAATCAATGGATAGTAGGCATCAATTTCATCACTCGGTGAAAACATCAAAGTATCGTAAATTTCACCTGAATAACTGGCGGCAACGCCGCGGGAACCGAATCGATTAAAGCTATCGTAGGTACCAATGCTACCGTAAGTCACTTTGCCGAATTTAGGGGCATTAGGGTTAACGTAATCGAAGTGGGTAAAATCGGCTAGGTATTTTGCTTCACCAAAACCAACCAGTTGTGTGGTTTCAATAACGGTGACAGCGGGAGTAGATGCGGTATCGGATGCGTAAGTAACGGAGGGTTGTAGAGCAATAAGCGGCAGCATGACTGCACATGAGGCTAAATTAAACCTGAAAAACTGAGTGCGCTGCGAGGCTTTGCGTCGAAGATCTGTTCCCATTTGACTCTCCCTTCAAATGTCATGAATTCAATATTCAGCTTGATTTGTCGGCTTTGAATGCATGCCGTTAAAACAAGTATAGAATCAAATCTAACATCATGTAATAACTAATAAAACCATCAACACTCTATCTCTTGCGGTTTATTTACAAATTACTCGGGACTGTTCTAAAGAAATGTCACGCGCTAACGCCATAACTGAACCTGTGGCTAGCGCGTGATTGTGTCGGATTAACTGTGCTATTAGCTACTTCACCAGATACGCGTCAAAGATAAGTTGACCTACTTCGTTGATCACCTTGTCACGCTCTTGAAGAGTGAATTCAGTTTCTGTAAGAGCGACGCTGATGATCAATGGGTCTCGATGTTCACTCCACACGATAGCCGTAATTGCGCGAGAACCATAAGCGCCCGCCCCTGATCTATCCGCAATATTCCAACCACTAGGCAAGATAGAACGAAACATTCCGTCAGACACTTTATTGCCCATCATCCAGCCTTTTAACGTCGATTTGGACGCTTGTGACAACGTATCGCCATACATCAACTCATTCAACGTCATCACAATGCTTTTTGGTGTTGTGGTATCGCGCGCATCATCTGGTCGAGCATGATTCAATTCTGGCTCTAAATGCTCAAGACGAGTATTGCTGTCTCCAATAGAACGCAGGAACTCAGTTAAGCCATTGGGCCCATCTATTCCACCTAACACAATATTTGCCGCGGTATTGTCACTCATCGTCATGGTTGCGCTACACGCATCTCTAAGTGAAATACCTTTATCGACTAGCTCTTTAGTCACCGGAGACCAAACAATGAGGTCCTCAGACTTAATGCTGACCTTTGAATCCAAATCCAGCCCTTTGTTTTCAGCGTCATAAAGAAGGTTCGCACAAGCCAGAGTTTTAAAGGTGCTCATCATCGGAAATCGCTCATCCCCCTTGTAGCTCCATGTCTGCTTGGTCGCAGAATCATAGACCGCCACACCAATACGTGCCGAAACACGAGATTCAATTTGCTCAATCGATTCAGGCGTAAGGGATTGACTCAATGACGATGTAGAGAAAAAGGTGCTCAACAATACAAGAGCGAGAGAGGTATATTTTTTCATAGTGAAACCATAAGAAAACGACCGACTGATCGTAGAGAAAATTAAACTCGACACCTTAACCGCGTCGAATGGAGAGAATCTAAGCAGAAAGCGACGACCTTCGCTAGATCAAATGAAAATAACTGACTAAATCCGAACAATATCTCCATATTTTAGATATCCTTAAAAGAGTGATTTCAATAGGATTCAACCTTGAACAAACCAAACCAAGTAACATTCTCAACGTTCAACCTTTTGAACTACCTTGAGCCGCCGAATGCTTATTATGATTTTGAGAACATCTACAGCCTCGATGAATGGCAAAAGAAACAACATTGGATTGCTGAGGCGATTCGCTCAACAGATAGCGATGTGATTGGCTTTCAAGAGATCTTCAGCCCAGAATCTTTACAGCAGCTAATGAATGAGCTCGGTTACCCCTACTTTGCCGTGGTCGATAGTGCACACGTTGAAGATGATTACCTATACACCTCCCCTGTAGTGGGTATTGCTTCCCGTTACCCGATTGAAAATGTTCAGCCTGTCACACCGGATTCGAGCCTACTTGCCGCCTTTAACCTTAGCGACAATTTTTCATTCAACCGCACGCCAGTGCACGCCACCATTGAATTGCCTCACTTAGGCTCAACCGATTGTTATGTCGTACACTTTAAATCACAACGCCCAACTGAGCCAAAAGTTGAGCCAGCAGAACCCAGCGACAGTTCAGCAGAGCAAAAGCCACAAAGCGATACACTGATTAAACTTCACCAGGAACAACTAGGTTCTTGGCTATCGAGTGTTCAACGCGGTTTAGAAGCTCAACTGCTACACCAATACATTACCAATCAACGCTATCTCACCAACCAGCCCGTTGTATTGATGGGCGACTTTAACAAGCCCCTATTTAACGATGAGTTCAGAGGGCTGTTGAGCTATTCGTTGAATCGAGATGAAACCAGCCAACATTGGCTTTCACACTTTAGATTGAGAGACAGTTGGGATCTCTACCATCAATTACACGAAGAAGACTTGCTCGAACAACGTAATCCAACTCACTATTACGGCGCATCAGGCTCAGTCTTGGACTACATATTGATGTCGAACGAATTTGACTGCCAGAACTCCTCAAGTTTGATGGAAATATCACACTACACCGTGCTCGATCATCACCTGATTAACCCAAGCTTCGAACACGACCAATTCAGTACCGATCACGCTGTCGTTTCCGTCACCGCTCATATCCGCGAGGCCTAGAGTTAGACATAAAAAAGCCGCAGTCAAACACTGCGGCCTTTCCACTTCAGACAAACGGGTTGAGCCAACCGACGCCCCATTTAGAAATCGATTTACCGTTTAACAAAGTTTGAAACTTAAAAGTTGTATGTTGCGCCTAGGTAAAATGAATCAATCACGAGATCTTTATCATTTTCAAAACCTGAATCGCTCTCAATCGCAAATGCATCCGCTTCATAACCTAATCTAAAGCTAAAGTTTTCAGCCTGTTTGGGTGTGTACTCAACTCCGAAACCATAGCGAATAGCGTCACCACGATCGTCATCAAGTAACGGAAGCGACTGGTCTAAATCAATCGTCGACAAACCTACGATGCCAAAGGGGCGAATTCCATTGTCAAACGTGTAACCTAGATTAGCAACGATCGAAAATGCAGTTGGAGACCAAGTGTAAGAATCTTTGGTTAATGCATTTTTTGCAACAACGTCGCCATAATTCGTATATTGCGCCTCTAGTGCAACGATACGATTAAATTGGTATCCAGCAATTATCTTGTAAGTACGATCTTCTGCATCAACAGTAATGGGATTTGAAGAGCCCTCATAAAGCCCACCATCATCAATACCAGTTGTACCAATTGCACCACCTAAGTAGAAACCATTGTCCTCTGCCATTACACTATTTGCCACAAGTGCAGACATCATCGCGATGCTTAAAATATATTTGTTGTTCATTACTGCTTGACCTTACTTATTTCAAATCAAGATTGCTACGTCTTCCCCTGCTACACAATCTTGTCAGAGTTATCCGACACCCCGTCGAATTGGCGAGCAGATTACGCTCACAGAAAACAAAAAAATAAATAAAAATATAATCACTTAGTAACTTCGAACAACTCAATCAGTAAAAACAAATAACCAACTGAATAAAAAAGAAATAAAACATCTTCACTTTTCGCGAAAAATCCCACATCCATTTTCAAACCAACGGTTTTTTATATTTTTTCTCGCGTGGCTTACGTGCGCTTACTTTCAAGAGAGGTCTGATTTTGCATAATCCGCGCGCTTTGATTGCTCACTTTCGATGCACAACAAGTCATAAACCAATCTTTTCTATTCGAACAAATGAACATAAATACGATGAACCACACCATAAACTTCAGCGGCCTACTCATTGATACCAACTCTCGAACGATTACCAATCAGCAAGGTAACCGTATTGCATTACGCCCTCAGTTATTGGCTGTGCTCTGTCTACTAGTAGAGAACGTAGGAAAGCCAATCACTAAAGAACATATTATTGATGAGTGCTGGGAGGGAGAGCTCTCATCACCTCACGCCCTAGCTAACGTTATTTATAACCTGCGTAACGTATTCGCTCGCTTAAGAACGCCTCATATCCAAATTCTCACAGTCACCAAGTTTGGTTACGCTCTATCAATAAAAGAAGGTGAACTCGTTTAGGCTTTGCCCTATTCGAGCCAACGGTAAAGCCACACATCGAGTAAACCTGTTCCTAGCTTTGCCAACGTTCGGGCTCCACAAAAACGAACCTAGCCCCCTACTTCCCGCGAATTTATGCAATCAATCACGGTGATTGAGATCACCAAAAAACGCCTCATCGAAACGTTTCGATGATCATTATCACACTCTAAGAAGGTGAAAGGTGCAAATGATAAATCACACACTATTATCACTATCGAAACGTTTCGATGGCTTTTCTTGAGTTGTTCCTCATCCCATCAAACGTGTTTTTTCGATAGGTCGTGATATGAAAAAAAGTACTCTTATAAACTCTGAACTCTCCTACTTAGTGGCGACTCTTGGCCACACAGACGAAATTACGATTTGTGATGCAGGGCTGCCGATTCCAGATCATGTTTCTCGTATAGACCTAGCTTTAACTCACGGTGTTCCAAGCTTTGCTCAGACCGTCAAAACCATGCTTGATGAATCTCAAATTGAAGGTGTGGTTATCGCGGAAGAATTCGCAAAAGTAAGCCCAGAGCATCATGCAGCGCTGATTGATCAAATCAAAACAGAAGAAGCGCGTTGTGGTAAAGAAATTGCGATTACTTACATCACTCATGAAGAATTTAAACAGCGCACTCATGAAAGCCGCGCTGTGATTCGTACCGGTGAATGCACACCTTACGCGAATGTCATTTTCCAAGCTGGTGTAACGTTTTAGCTCAAGCGAAACATAACGACAGCCCAGCGTGATAGCTGAAAGACAGAATAACCAAATACAACTGGCCCCGAGTAAAGGAACCGACATGACTCAAGCCATTTTAGAACTTAGCTCAATTGAGAAGGCCTTCCCTGGTGTGAAAGCACTAGACAAGGCAAGCCTCAACGTTTACCCAGGACGCGTGATGGCGTTAATGGGCGAAAACGGTGCAGGTAAATCAACCCTCATGAAAGTGCTGACAGGTATTTATCACTTGGATGGCGGTACGATCGCCTACCAAGGTAAGCCTGCTGCATTCAAAGGGCCTCGTGACTCTCAACAAGCTGGTATCAGTATCATTCACCAAGAACTGAACCTGATCCCAGAGCTGACCATCGCCGAGAACATCTTCTTAGGTCGTGAAATCACTGGCACCATGGGTCGCATCTTGTGGAATGAGATGTACCAAGAAGCCGACAAGCTACTGAAACGCCTGAACGTAAAACACAGCTCAAAAACACCACTTGGCGAACTGAGCCTAGGCGAGCAGCAAATGGTAGAGATTGCAAAAGCCCTATCGTTTGAATCTAAGGTCATCATCATGGATGAACCAACAGATGCCCTAACCGATACTGAAACCGAATCTCTGTTCAAAGTAATCAACGAGCTACGTGATGAAGGCTGCGGCATTGTTTACATTTCTCACCGCTTGAAAGAGATCTTCGAGATCTGTGACGACATCACTGTACTTCGTGACGGCAAGTTCATTGGTCAGTGCGAAGTAAAAGATACTGACGAAGACGGCCTAATCGAAATGATGGTTGGTCGTAAGCTCGACGAACAATACCCTCGCATCGCACCAAGTCATGGTGAAACTTGCTTGGAAGTGATTGGTTTAACGGGTTCTGGTGTTCATGACGTTAGCTTTACCCTAAAGCGCGGTGAAATCCTAGGTGTATCAGGGCTAATGGGTGCTGGTCGTACGGAGTTGATGAAAGTGATTTACGGTGCCCTTCCAAGTGAGCGCGGCGTTATCAATTTAGAAAATAAAACCATCAACCCTGTGAGCCCTAAAGATGGCCTTGCTAATGGCATCGCTTACATCTCTGAAGACCGTAAAGGTGACGGCTTAGTGCTTGGGCTTTCAGTGAAAGAGAACATGTCTCTTTGTTCACTGGACCTACTGACCAAAAGCGGTCAAATCCAACACAAAGACGAAGTGATCGCAGTGGATGACTTCATCAAGCTATTCAACATCAAAACCCCTACTCGCGAGCAAATCATTGGCAACCTTTCTGGTGGTAACCAGCAGAAAGTCGCTATCGCTAAAGGCTTGATGACCAAACCAAAAGTACTGATCCTCGACGAGCCAACCCGTGGTGTCGATGTCGGTGCGAAAAAAGAGATTTACCAACTCATTAATAAGTTTAAAGCCGACGGCATGAGCATCATTTTGGTGTCCTCTGAAATGCCAGAAGTATTAGGAATGAGTGACCGCATCATGGTGATGCATGAAGGCCGCATCAGCGGTGAATTTGACGCTAAAGAAGCAAACCAAGAATTATTACTGGCGTGTGCGGTCGGTAAAAAGATTAACGAGGACGCAGCATGAGTACCAAAACCATGAGCAAAACAACTGAAACTGAAGCGCCGAAGAAAAAGCCGTTTATCAGCAAAGAGTGGCTGATTGATCAAAAGTCATTGATTGCTTTGATCTTCCTGATTGTTGTCGTTTCTTTCTTAAACCCGAACTTTTTTACTGTCGACAACATCCTAAACATTCTGCGCCAAACGTCGGTTAACGCAATCATCGCTGTAGGTATGACGCTGGTTATCTTAACCGCAGGTATCGACTTGAGTGTTGGTTCTGTACTGGCGCTTTGTGGTGCATTCGCTGCCAGTATGATTGGCATGGAAATCCCTGTGATGGTGGCTGTACCAACCGCTCTTGTAGCAGGCGCAGCATTAGGTGCAATCAGTGGTGTGATCATCGCGAAAGGTAAGGTTCAAGCCTTCATCGCAACGCTAGTAACCATGACACTACTGCGTGGTGTAACCATGGTTTACACCGACGGTCGCCCTATCTCAACAGGCTTTACTGACACAGCAGACCCATTCGCTTGGTTCGGTACAGGCTACGCAATGGGTGTACCAGTTCCAGTTTGGATCATGGTCGTAGTATTCGCATCCGTTTGGTACTTACTTAACCACACACGCTTTGGCCGTTACGTTTACGCACTTGGCGGCAACGAATCAGCAACTCGCCTATCAGGCATCGACGTAGACAAAGTAAAAATTGGCGTTTACGCAATCTGTGGTCTGTTAGCAGCAGTAGCGGGCATCATCGTGGCTTCTCGTTTGTCATCGGCTCAACCAACCGCAGGTATGGGTTATGAGCTAGACGCTATCGCAGCTGTGGTTCTTGGCGGTACAAGCTTAGCTGGCGGTCGTGGTCGCATCATGGGCACATTGATTGGTGCACTGATTATTGGCTTCCTGAACAACGCCCTAAACCTATTAGACGTTTCTTCTTACTACCAGATGATTGCAAAAGCAGTGGTTATTCTTCTGGCAGTACTGGTCGACAACAAAAACAAATAAGACTCTAGTTTGAGTCAATGCAACACCCTGCTTTTTCAACAGAAAAGCATCAATAAATAACAAACATTAAATCTATAAATAATGTAACAACGAGCTAGGACTCACCTCCTAGCTCACCCTACACAAAGGACTTACACCATGAAAAAATTAGCGACTCTTATTTCTGCTGCTCTGCTTTCTACAACGGTATCTGTGTCTGCACAGGCGCAAGATACAATGGCAATCGTTCTGTCTACATTGAACAACCCATTCTTTGTGACCATGAAAGATGGCGCAGAAGCGAAAGCTGAAGAGCTAGGCTACAAGCTTATCGTTCTTGATTCTCAAAACGACCCAAGCAAAGAGCTGTCGAACATTGAAGATCTAACCATTCGTGGTGTTAAAGCAATCCTGATCAACCCAACAGATTCAGATGCTGTGTCTAACGCAATTCGCATGGCTAACCGCTCTAACATCCCAGTACTAACGCTAGACCGTGGTGCAAGCCGTGGTGACGTAGTGAGCCACATAGCTTCTGATAACGTAATCGGTGGTGAAATGGCGGGTCACTTCATCATGGAAAAAGTGGGCGAAAAAGCGAAAGTAATCCAACTTGAAGGTATCGCTGGTACTTCTGCAGCTCGTGAACGTGGTGAAGGCTTCATGAACGCAGTAAACGGCAGCGGCCTTGAGCTTCTTGCAAGCCAACCTGCTGACTTCGACCGTACTAAAGGTCTGAACGTAATGGAAAACCTACTTGCAGCTAACCCAGACGTTGAAGCAGTATTCGCTCAGAACGATGAAATGGCTCTAGGTGCACTACGCGCAGTTCAAGCATCTGGTAAAGACGTAATGATCGTTGGCTTCGACGGAACAGACGACGGCATCGCTGCTGTTAACCGTGGCCTACTTGGCGCAACCGTTGCACAACAACCAGACCTAATCGGTTCTCTAGGTATCGAGATGGCTGACAAAGTATTGAAAGACGAAAAAGTAGACGAGTACGTACCAGTACCTCTAAAAATCATCGCTAAATAATCGATGCTAAACGAGTAATACAAAGCAGGGAGTCCCCTATCTCCCTGCTTGCTTTACTCAATCGCTCATTTACTCACTGGCTCAAAGCAAAAAGCAAAAAGCAAAAACCGACAGTGCATCGCTGTTTCTCATTCCTCTATCGCGACTGACGACTCTACGTGACTCGAATAGTTAGCAATGAGAAAGACCCATGCATTTTCAAATACGATATATCATAAGGCTCGTATCATGACTCAACTGATTGTTTTAGGTAGCGTTAACGCTGACCACGTACTGCAAGTTCCTTCGTTCCCTCGTCCGGGTGAAACCTTGATTGGCGGTAACTATCAGGTCATCCCTGGCGGTAAAGGCGCAAACCAAGCGGTCGCTGCAGCGCGATTAAACGCAGATATCGGCTTTATTGCCTGTGTCGGTGACGACCCGTTTGGTATCAATATTCGTCAAGATTTCGCTAACGATGGAATCAATATCGATGGTGTCATCGTGGCAGAGAACACGCCTACGGGCATCGCGATGATCCAAGTATCAGCAGCGGGTGAAAACAGCATTTGTCTTTCTCCAGAAGCGAACAACAAGCTAACTTGCGAACAAATCGAACCACACCTAGAGAAGATCCGCGGCGCGAAATTCCTTCTAACTCAATTGGAAACTCCTATCGAAGGCATTGAATACGCAGCGAGAACCGCTAAAGAGAGCGGCACTCACGTGATTCTAAACCCGGCCCCTGCTCGCCCATTATCGGATACGTTATTAGCGTGTGTAGACGTGATTACGCCAAACGAAACCGAAGCAGAAGTGCTAACAGGCGTGACCGTAACCGACAGCGCGTCTGCGCACCAAGCATCTTTGGCTCTGCATGCGAAAGGCATCGAGACAGTAATGATCACGCTTGGCGCTAAGGGTGTATGGGTAAGTAGAAACGGTGAAGGTGAACTGATAGCAGGCTTCCGCGTTGAAGCGACTGATACAACCGCAGCTGGTGATACCTTCAACGGTGCATTAGTTACCGGCTTACTTGAAGACATGCCAATGGAGCGTGCGATTAAATTTGCCCACGCTGCGGCGGCAATTTCAGTGACTCGCTTTGGCGCTCAAACCTCAATTCCAAGCCGCGCCGAAGCCGATACGTTTTTAGCAGAGCAATTGTCTGCCTAATAGGTTGAAGCTTAATTAAGTTATGTAACAACAAATAACTAAACATAAGCCTCTGTTTTCAGGCAGAATATCGCTCAACGTGGATAAGTGACTCCCACAAGGATTTTTTATGGCAACAATGAAAGACATCGCTAAGCTCGCAAAGGTATCTACTTCTACGGTAAGCCATGTGATTAACAAGTCGCGTTTTGTCAGTGAAGAGATAGCTGAGCGTGTCAACAATGCCGCGAGAGAGCTTAACTATGCGCCTTCTGCATTAGCTCGTAGCTTGAAGATGAAGCAAACCAAAACGCTTGGCATGCTAGTGACAACTTCTACCAACCCATTCTTTGGTGAAGTAGTAAAAGGTGTTGAACGTCGTTGTTATGAAAAAGGCTACAACCTTATCTTGTGTAACACCGAAGGCGATAGCGAACGTATGAAATCGTCTATCGATACACTGCTACAAAAGCGTGTCGATGGCTTAATGCTGATGTGCTCTACCCTTGAAGGCGAGCATATCGACGTATTCGAGCGTTACCCAGAACTGCCTGTTGTAGTGATGGATTGGGGCCCAATGCTGTTTGCGAGCGACAAGATTCAAGACAACTCGCATCAAGGTGGCTACATGGCGACCAAACACCTGATTGATAACGGCCACTCTCACATTGGCTGTATCACAGGTCCGCTACATCGCAACCAAGCATCATCGCGTTACCAAGGCTTCAAACAAGCGATGGAAGAAGCGGGATTAGAAATCAACGCTGATTGGATTGTCGAATCGAACTTCGAGTGCGATGGCGGCTTTGATTCGTACCAGACACTAAAATCTCGTGGCAAAATGCCGAGTGCACTGTTTGTAAGTAACGACATGATGGCAATGGGCGTGATTCACGCAGCAGCGCAGGATGGCACATCAATACCCAATGATCTCTCAATCATTGGCTACGATGACATCCACTTGTCTAAATACATGACACCGGCATTAAGCACCGTCCACCAGCCAAAACACCGCTTAGGTAAAGCAGCCGTTGATACACTGTTGAGTCGCTTACAAACACCAGACGCCTACCCACAGGTCGTCGAGTTAGAACCGACCCTAGTAGAGCGAAGCAGCGTAAAAGCAGTTTAACCCACAGCTACCCAACCCCAGAACAAAGAGCCAGCTTATCCAGTTGGCTTTTTTTCTTTAGCTTTAAGTTTGAGCTTTCAGCTCATTAGCCATGAATAAGTGTCGTCCATCAAACTGTACCCTCCGCCTTTCTGATAGATAAAACCTAACAATTTTTTATTCCATCACCTGAGGTTCTGGCAACACAGGCGGCGTGCTGTCCATGTAAGTTAAGAAGCTTTCCCACACCTCATGTGTGCGTTGCTTGGTTAACTTGGTCTTACAAGAAAGCGCCATCAGCCCACGAATTGAACCGTCGCGCCATTGGGTATATACAGAATCACAATGCGCTGTCATATAAGCTTGCCAGCTCTCCTGCGCCCCCTTAATGGCATCCACCAACTCTGTATCCTTAGCATTGTGTTCAAAGCTGGCTGCTAAGTATTCCTCTAGCTCTATCTGTGCAGCTTCAAGTTCAAGTGCAGCACAGTGGTTTATCTCTAGCGTGTTCATCGCATTGTCGCAATCGACCACACCGTCAGAAGCAGATACTACCCAAGGTACACACGCTAATAATACAACCGATAAAACCTTTTTCATTATTGCTCTCCCTAATTCAAAAGCACGTGTATGCGCCCTCTTAAAGCCAAGCGTTGCGAATCCTAATAGCATGGGACACCAATTGTTGATAACTACGTTTAGGGTTATGCCCAAAGACCACAAAAGCATACAACCAAATAACAAGAGACATGGCAAACAAACCTGACTGGAAACCATGTAGGTAAACCTCTGGTAGCAAGTCGACTACCTTCTGATAATTCTCCATAGAGATGGTTGTTTTACTGCTGATCAACTCATACGTTAAACTTATTGGCATCACTAGAGCCCAAACTAAAAACCAAGACACACTAGCGACAGGCGCCAAACTCAGTAGCGGCTTAAATTGCCTAACTGGAAAAATGAAATACAAAAGCATAATCAGATACAGAACAGCTAAAAATAAGCTCCACGCATTAACACTGACTTCAAAAATCCGATATCGTACATCGACGTACATGGTTAAAACTACCGCTCCCAATACAGCAAGCGATAATAACTTTCCCATATACTTGGTTCTAGAAAACCTAATAAGTACATAGCCAATCACAAGAAGAAAGCACGAGAGCCAAACTAACACTTCTGGATCAGTATCAAAAAGACGAGGCGTTGCGGTATTAGACAAGATAAAGATCGCGTAGGTAGGGGCGATCATCAAATAGGCAATGAACACACGTACCAACATCCAAATCATTTTTTTTATCATTACGCTCAAACCCACCCAATTGCGTTATTTCAAAAGCTATAGCTCTCAATTTCATACTACAAGCCCGAAAGACTTCGGTTCATAAAAACCTGAAAAGTACTGAGCAACAAACGACACACTTAACCTTGAAAGTATTTCTAACACTATGATTTTTAAAGTAAGACTATAAAACATGCGATTTCAATCCACAACACATGCGTACATTCACAATAATTATTATTTCTCTTGATAACTAATCGTTAAATTTATAAATTAAATCGAATGCTCATACACTCGGTAACGCTTCTCCAATTATGGATATCAAGTACCAACATTTTGCCAAAACCACATTCTACTTTGCCATCTCTTTCGTTTTGTCGATGGCATTGCTCATCCCTTTTACACCGTCTCACTATCATACGCTAACCGAAGAGTCTTCACAGTTAGTGGAAATCAGGCTTCAAGAGATCCAAGCTCGATTTGGTAGCTTTCTCGCAGAGATAACACCCGACCTGTTTTGTGATGCTATCGTGACCGAGCTTCGTCAGAATGTATTCAATGCCGATTGGGTGAAAGAAGCCGCTGTATTCAATAAACATAACCGTTTTTACTGCTCTACCACCGATGGCGAGGTGTCATTTCGCCTCTATAGCAGCATCCGAGAAAGGCTCAATGACGATCCAAACTTAACCACCTTATCGTACTCCAACGCTGCAATTACCAAGGTGCAGTCCATCATGCTGATTTTCTCGGACAAAGAGCAGGCGGGAGTAAGCCTGATGATACCGCCACACTTCATCTACGACCTTGTGGAGTCAAACCTGAGCAGCCATGGAATCAACTCAAAAGTAGAAGTGATAAAAAGAGATATTCACCCGACCGATCCCGGTGTGTACTTTTCGAAGGTTCGCATACAATCAGAGGCCTACCCTCTGGCTATAACCTCCTACATCGGGCACCAGTACTACATCAACTTCTTAATGAGCTTCTCTTGGTTTGGGTTTCTTATGGCGGGAATCACCACCATTTGTTTGCTCTCCGCTAAGCATAAAAAGCAGAGCCAACGCAGTTTAGAATATTCCCTCTCTAGCGCTCTGAAAAACAAACACCTGCAAGTTCACATGCAGCCTATTGTTGACCAGAAAACTACCCAAATCGTGGGCTGTGAGTCACTGTTAAGGTGGAACCACCCGATTGAAGGCAACGTATCGCCCGCTATTTTCATACCGCTCGCAGAGAAGCTAGGTTTGATAGAAGAGCTGACGTACTTTGTGCTACGCGAAGTATTGAAAACCATCAAACATAATCAAGACCTTTTCGAAGACAAATACATCAGCGTCAACATCAGCCGAAACGTCGTGTCTAACAGTAACTTCGCCCACAAAGTATCAGGGATTTTCAAAAGAAACCCTGATATTTTAAAGCAGGTGGTGTTTGAAGTAACCGAAGATGGTGAGTGCTCAGACGCGGATATGGCAAAGATAAAAGAGAACCTAACCAAGCTAGCGAACATGGGCGTGAAAGTCGCAATTGATGACTTTGGTACGGGCTACTCAGGGTTAGATTTCGTAAGGCAATTTCCGTTCAGCATCCTCAAAATTGATCGCGTCTTCGTGCAGAACATTTCAGACGAATCCAGCTTTGGTGTTCCTTTGCTAGAGTCCATGCTGCAACTGTCCCGTACTTTAGGCATGCAGGTTATCGTGGAAGGCGTAGAGTATGAATCGCAAGTGAAAGTCTTGTCTAAGTTAGGTGTCGACTATATCCAAGGTTTCTATTTCTATAAGCCGATGCCAATCAACCTAACCATCGGCCTGCTCAGGCAGCAACAGCACATAGCCACCACTCATGAGTATCACATCTCGCCAACCTAACCGATGAATGTAAACCGATTAGAGGGCGCCGTTACTGGCGCCCTTTTAAAATGACTTTCATAAAACCAACACTTAGCACTGGCGTTAAGTGCCAAATGGTGGGGCGCCAAGCATTAAGCATCAGATCAACTGTCGTGTTTCGCCGATCGTTCAGCAAGCACTTCTTTGAATGCGAACATCCCATTCAGCGCAGCAGGGAAACCAGCGTACACAGACATCTGAATGATCACCTCTTTGATCTCTTCTTCACTGCAACCCACATTAAGCGCCGCATTCAAATGCACTTTAAGTTGCGGGGCGCAGTTGCCTAGTGCGGTTAACGCTGCCACCGTCGCAATCTCGCGAGATTTCAAATCCAAGCCTTTGCGAGCATAGATATCACCAAAAGGATACTCGATGGTATATTTGGCTAAATCAGGGCAAATGTCTTGCAGGCTTTCGATAACATTTTGCCCAGCTTCACCATCAATCTGTTTGAGCAGTTCTAGCCCTTTTTCAAAACGTGACGTGTTCATTGTGTTGCTCCTATGTATTGAATAGGAGCGCAGCATACAAGTTAGAGTTCACTCTAAGTCAACGCACTTTTCCATCTTTATACAGGTCAATTTTGTCTTCCAGAGCGGAAAGATGAGATTGCTGCTGCGCAATATGCGCTTTTAAACTCTGTTGGTGCTGTTCTAGCAAAGCTTGACGTTCAAGTACCGTGCTGCTGCCCTGCTCCCTTAATCGAGCGTATTCCAATATCTCTTCGAGTGGCATCGCCGTTTCTTTTAGGCGAATGACAAACTCAAGCCACTTTACGTCTTTCGCGGTATACACTCGGTGCCCACTGCTATTACGCTGAACATTTTTAAGCAAACCGATTTTTTCATAGTACCTAAGCGTATGAGCCGACAAACCTACCAAGCTAGAAAACGCCTTCATGTTCATGGTTTTACTTCCTTAATAGCCGAATAAGCGAATAAGCGAATACGTTATTTTGGGTAAAGAATACTAACCTCCAAACCAGAAATCATCATCAAAGAAACCCCAGTCCTAGAAGCACAAAACCCAACGATGGAATGAAAAATCCCACGCGTTGGATCCTAAATTACTTATTAAGCCTAGAGCTCTAGTGCATAGATACACATAGATTGCTCTTTTTCAGGCACATCCAGTGTGTGTTGCCCCTTAGACTTCAGCGTCGCACCTGCACGTTTCGCAATCTTAACACTGGCCAGGTTACTCTCTAAACAATGGAACTCAAAGGCTTTAACTCCTTGTTCGCTTGCTAAGGTTGGAACAAGAACCTCCAAAATTTGCCCTACCACTCGATTCCCCGTTGCACTGTCAGCAAGCCAGTAGCCTAATTCGCAGACTCGAGTCTCGCGGTGAATTGACTTTACACCAAATACGCCTGAAAACTGTTTTTTGAAGTGTACTGCGAACCACTGTGAGCCTTCGATACCACTGTTCAGCCGACCTTCGATATAAGCTCGCGCACTTTCAAGATCGACCACACTCTTCTCCCAGGGCATATATTTTGATAGGTTCCCCCTGCTTGATTCAACGGCATTAAATAATGCAAAAGCATCTGAAACTTTCAGATTTTTTAGGACTATATCTTTAGATATGACTCTTTCCATAACACCTCATTTTGAGTTTTTGTAAAACCACTTAATTAAAGCGCGCGCTTAATGGCTTCTGCTAGCCCACTCGCGTTTTCCCACGCCATGGAGTGTCCAGCATCTGGAACCACGCTGATCGCGATATCGTGGTTATTCAACCTCTCGGTATCGGTATCTGGTAAAGATTTACTGCCGAATAGAAAGGTTCTGCTTACATTCAAAGAGTACAACCGATCACGCCAACTTGGGTCCTGCCCTTCTATCAAGGAAACGGCTTGCCTGTGTGTCGCTACCGCTGAATTCACCACTAAACTGGCTGCCCACTGAGTATTTGGCTCATCGATGCTGTACTGCACTATCTGAGCGTGACCGTGGTTGACATATTCAGACTCGGTATAGCTCGCAATCTTCTTGCTAAAGAACCCACCACCGGAATCAAGATTAGCCTCACTCAAAACCAAGGCCTGCAGTTGTGGTAGAACTTTTTCAGCCAATACAACCGACACAGCACCACCCATGCTGTGACCATAAATCACAAACTTATCCAAGCCCAAAGATTGAATGAATGCCTCAAGATAAGCCGCATGGCTACCTATGGAGTAGTCGAAACTCTCAGGCTTATCACTGAACCCAGAACCTAATAAATCGACAAGAATGCGCCGATGAGAAAGCAAACATTCACTGGCCGCAACGGCCGGGTAATCAAACGAAGCAGCACAGCCAATACCGTGTATAAAAATAATAGGCACTTCCGAACCGGGAAGATCATGATACCTAAGTATCGCGTTACAGCCCTCAACCTTAAACTCTTTCATTTCTTCCCCTGAAACCCACAGAACACGACACTTAACATATACATACTTCACATACCAAGCGTGTCGAATTGCTTGTTATTGACTAGCCACTCAAGCCACTGAAAACACAATGCGCTCTTTGCTCTCATCATCTTTCAACTCTAGTAAAATGCCTTCGGCCTTTGCGTCTTTTAATGCGTTAACTAATGCTTCTAATTGCTCCCCGTTTTCATCAAACTTAGCTTTGGTATTTTTAGGTAAGAGTGTCACAAGTAGCCTTGCCATCCCTAAAGAAACCGTCAAACTGTCCTCTAGCTCACCAGTTTCAAAGCAATAAGTGTCGATTTTTAGTTTACGCATACAAAAATACTCGCCAAACACATAGACTCACTAGAGTACCTTTTCTTTGAAATTTGTCTGTGAGTTACATGCACAAATGCAACATTACAGATATGAGAAAATGCATTAATTGGCCCGCTCTAAAGATGCGACAGCTCAGGGCGATCTTAAAGGCGACAATGACATGTATGAGAAAGGTGTTTGTTGGATTGGATGTTAAGGGAGATTTTGTTAGGAGAATTTGCGCGGCAGCCGTATGAGGCTTGAAAAGCGAGTTTTATTAAGTAAGCCAAGTTTAAATTACTGAAAAATGTGGCTTTAATATCAAACCACCAAATTATATTCGACTATGTTGAAAATGCTAATCGTATATTTCACTTTAAAGAATATTTCTTTTGAAATGAATTTTATTAACTTAATAATCAGTTAGTTTAATTATCCATTCTATCACTAATTTAAAATATTTTTTAATTTTACATCATGCACCAAGATAAATGGTTTTTATATGCTAATTTTATAATATAAAAATTAATATCCACTGGTTCTGCTTTGATATAACAGCTTTGTTGTACGTTGGGAAATTTTTGGTTAGGGGATAAATCCATGATAATTAAAGAAGTTAAAAACGTATCGATTGCTATTAGAGTTTGGGCGATTCTTGCTTTATTTGCAATCGCTTTACTCGCAAATACCATTTTAAATATAGACGGCTCACGCCAACATGTGCGTGAGAGTTATCAAAAAGGGGTGAAAACGCTAGTTCAAAGCGCCGTTAGCGTTATTAGGTATTATCAAAGTCAGAGTGAAATAGGAAATTTAAGCGAAGAGGAAGCACGCGCTCGCGCATTGGAAACCATCTCAAATATGCGATTTGATGATGGGAATTATATCTTTATAGGTGATCGAGAAGGAAAGCAAATAGCTACAGGCGTCCCCTCTCTTTTAGGAAAAAATATTATGGACCTTCAGGATAGTAAGGGTAAATACTTTGTCAGAGAGATGTACAGCATTTCGAAAAATGGTGGTGGATTCATTGATTATCATTGGAAAAACCCGAACAAACAAACGCTAGAGCCAAAAACCAGTTATGCAATAATGTTGGAGCCTTGGGGATGGATGGTTGGTTCTGGTGTAAATATGGTGGCCTTACAAGCGACGACTCACCGAGCTGAGATGACATCGATAGGTTATGCAATAGGCATTTTAACGGTTCTCTCACTGATCGTTGGTTACTTCATCAAAACCATCACTCTCCCAATAAATCGTACTTTGGCTGCGATGAAAGCATTATCAAGAGGTGAAGGCGATCTAACGCAACGTATTCCCGAAGAAGGGAGCAAAGAACTGATTTTCTTGGCTCGTTATTTCAATCAGTTTGTAGAGTCTATTCAATCAATGATGCTCGGGATTCAGGGAATTGGGACTCAAGTATCAGCGTCAGCAACTCAACTCACTGATTCGGTACACCAAATAGATAATAGCCTTAACCAGCAAAGAAACGACGTGGATATGCTTGCGACAGCCATGACAGAAATGCTGGCTACCGTTGAGGAAGTTGCTGGGCGAACCGTTGAAGCAAATGAAGCAAGTCGGTTTGCAGCGCAGGAGACACAGAAGAGTTCCTCAATTATTCAAAATAATGTGATAGAAGCTAACGAAATGGCGGAAGTCATTACCTCAGCAGGACAAGCAGTCCAGAAGTTGGCGCTTGATGCAAAAAATGTGGATACGGTTCTAGAAGTTATTCGAGGAGTCGCAGAACAGACAAACCTCTTAGCACTTAACGCTGCTATTGAAGCCGCTAGGGCTGGTGATCATGGTCGGGGCTTTGCTGTGGTAGCTGATGAAGTAAGAACCCTGTCTCAACGTACTCAGGAGTCCACACTTGAGATTCAAAATATTATAGAAAAGTTGCAAGTTGGCGCTGAAAATGTCGTTACAGTAATGCATCAAGGGGTTGATAAAGCGAATAAGGCCTCAGAGCTATCCGCGCAGGCAGGATGCAAGATTGACGAGAGTAACAAGCAAGTGAATAAGATCGAAGGTATGGCGCAACACATTGCAACTGCTGCTGAAGAGCAAACACTCACCGTGAACGAAATAAACCGTAACGTAGCCAGCTTGAGTGATATGGCGACTTTAGTGTCGAGCGAATCTACCGAAATGGCTAATTCGAGCCGAGAACTCAGAGGTATCTCGGAAAATCTCATGTGTACAATTAACCGATTCAAACTAGCATGATGCAAGAATCTGCTTTGAAAAGCGGAAGCTTCCTACGCGTAAAAACGAATAGCAGTAGCTCACGCAGCTACTGCTATAACTGATTTTTTCCATTAATGGCAAAGAGAGCCTCAACAGGCAAATCCGTCTAAACACGAACATACACCCCTTTTTTCAAACACCGCATTCCTTTAAATTCTGGGGCACGGGAGTTATCACAGATAAAAACATGCCCCCCAGGTATGAGGATGTCATGGGCATGCTTACAGACAATATCGTGATACTCATTGGTTAATGATGCGATGACAATCGCATCTAACCTACTATTGTACTGATTAAAATTAACGTGGTCGTAGTTATTAAATGTGATTTTATTTTCTATTTTTCGATTGATGGAAAAATGGCTATTCTTCATTTTAACTTTGTTAGACTCTAGATATTCAGCTAATTCACCTCGGGTGTTACTAAATAACCTTTCTTTGAAGTTCCCTTTACAGTTTATTTTTCTAAAACTATTGTTGTCAACCAAAGACATAATCCGACAAAAACCAGATGAGATCATCTCTGTCTTTTGTTCGTAATAAGAATGTAACATTGCCAATGAAAAACTATCGTAGTATTTACCTGTATCTAAACAACAAATAAGCAAATCACTCCCCCGCATCTGCCTTTCGATCACAAGCTCACTGTAGTCTCTATATAATTCAGCGTTATAGAAAAAGTTGTCAGTTACCATATTTAAACCTTGAGGTAGCATTTTACTCGATTTAAAACAGAAGCGAGTTAGCTAGTGGGATAAATTTTTTCGACAAGCGACAAATTCACACAAAAAATAAGGTTATGTGGTAAATCTGAATATGCTACTCCAACCTCGCCAGTCACAAAGTTAACGGACTTTGCTATATCTTCTTGAAAGTGTTCAAGTACTAATTGCAATAAGCAATCTTTACCCAACATATCCATCAATAACTCCTTAGAGTTAGAACTCGAAATATTATATAAGTATAGATCCTATCAATAATCAAACTTGAATATATATTTTTTAGATTAAATGCGATGTAAAGCAATGGTTTTCAACTATATTAATTTATTTTTAAATTTATCCACGTCTTTTACTTTTTCCGGCCATGAGTTCAAGTAATGAAAACCATGTATCCAAATCAACGAAGAAAATCGTGCTAACGCACTTTGGGGGCATGCGATGTGAAGTGTTATGAAGCACTATTCACCGCTTTTGGCTAAACCCCTTTATCACAAGGGGGATCTGGAGCTCTGAATGATTGGGGAGCAAATAACGGAAGGCATAAGCGCCTTCCGTCGTTCAAGTAGGCGATAAGGTAAGTACTACTTACTTACGCTAATCATCTCGTTAAAGTAATCCACTTGCTCTGCCATGTTCAAACCTTGTTTGTTTGAACCCAACGTCCACATAAAAAAGCCACCATAACCGTTATCTTTCTGCCATTTAGCACGGTCTAGGTTGTTCTGGCGTGTTTCAACAAAGTTACCACCGGGTGCCCACTGATTGTTGATCGTATTACCTAAAACAATCTTTGACTTGTCTCCAATGTACTCAGCGTAATTTGCCATCGCGACTTCGTATAAGAA
The DNA here is from genome assembly GCF_016406055.1 of Vibrio sp. IB15. Lineage (NCBI taxonomy): Bacteria > Pseudomonadati > Pseudomonadota > Gammaproteobacteria > Vibrionales > Vibrionaceae > Vibrio > Vibrio sp. IB15. The sequence continues at coordinate 3,105 of NZ_JAEFCE010000055.1, read as the reverse complement.
GTTTCGACCTGCGTCGTATGTCATCACGTTGAAGAAATCAAAGTCGTTTTTGGTCGCTTTCAACAAATCAATCACTTCACCGTGGTGAGATGAGCGGCCAGACTCTTCAATGTAAGAGCAGTTTTCAAACACACTCGCATCCATACATTCAACAGGATCCGCACCTACGTGGTAAGTTGTGAGAGACAGAACCTTCGTATTACCCACTTTCTCACGGATAAGTTTGATCAAAGCCGTCAAGTCTTGGTTCTCTTTGTATGTGATTCGTGCTGCTTTCTCGAAGTCGAAATCTAAACCATCAATGTGCACGTAACCCGCTAATTGGTACTTGCTGTAGTCACAGCTTCCGTCTGAATTTGTTGCAAGACACTCGCCTTCCATTTCTTCAGGTTTGAGGTTCTTTTTGTACACAGGGAATGGCGTATGCACCAAATCAACCAACCCATTAGCTACTGCTTCACGGCTTTTAGGCGTACCGATCGCCGTCCAAATGCTTTCGTAAGTTTGACCACCGAACGCGACCATCATGGTCACATTTTCATTATCATGCTTGAGTGTTGACCACGCTAGATACTGTGTTGTCATCCAGTCCGGGCTATAATTCGGTGGTGTTAGCATGCCATCAGAGATCGTGATGTTACCGCTTGCGTCCCACTTACCAAATGACAATAGATAGCCATCACCTTCTGAGTTGAACAGCTCTTGGTAGTCATTCAGCCCCCAAGACGTTAGGTAACTGATAGAGCGATCAGGGTTATCGACTAAGCCGCCACCGCCTGTGCTTTCTTTGACCATAATGTTAGACGTTGCAGAGGTTTGCTCTTGGTTGGACGTATTCACCGCTTTTGCGGTTACAGCATATGTACCCTGCTGAGCACCTAGCCATTCATATTCATAAGGTGCTTCCGTATCTTTAAAAAGCTCGTTACCGTTCGCGATGAAGCTAACCGAGGAAATATCCCCTTCGTAACTCTTCGCGTCTGCTTTGATCGAAATCGCACGACCTTCGAAATAGCTTGAGCCGTCAACAGGAGATGCCAAAGAAACAACCAAGTCTTTATCGGTAATCGCTAAAGAAATTGGCGCCGCCTCCGCACTCGCACCTTGGTCATCGTAGGCAACAACCGTCAATGTGTATTGGCCTTCAACTTGGGCAGGTACCGTGATGGTGTAAGTATCTCCTTGTGAAGGCATGTTTGATGTCGCAACCACTTGACCATTCAATTGAACATCAACGCGAGCAACTTCAGTATCATCCGATGCATCGACAACTACGTCGAATGCTTGGTTAGGTGCGATTTTCTGTCCATCTTGCGGTGATTGAACGTCCACCACTGGCACAGGGTTCGGATCACACTCACCCGCTTCATCCCATGCATCTTTCCACGCATCAGGATAACTTGGATGACCGGTTCCTGGTGTCCATACAGGGTTACCACACCAACCCGCTACCGTACATGAGTAGATATTGCCAATGTTAGTGACTTCATCACCGACTTTATAGGCCACACCATCTTGGTACTTAGGTATGTCACCACAGCTGGTGCTTGTATCTTTCACCGTGATGGTTAAATTCTTACTAGAGACATGTTGCTCGTCATCTTTGGCTTCCGCACGAAGCGTAGTAGAGCCTGCCGTTTGCGTTGTCCAGTCACAAGAAAAATCTTGGGTCGTTTTCGCATCAAGAGAACACACTTCGGCATCGTTTGCGAAGAACTTAACCGTCGCTAAGTCATCATCTGCATCTGTTACATGCGCTGAAATTGTGATGCTGTCACCTTTTTGGTGAGAAGAGCCTGCGTCTGGCGAGATAAACTCAATCACAGGTGGATTTGGCGCCGTCGATTCTGACTCTACCGTCACTTGAACTGCTTTTTCTGTGAGTTTATCGCCACTGTCATTGAACGCCATCACAGTGATCGATGCAGCACCCACTTCGCTTGGAAGCCAAGCTTGTTGGTATTCTGTTGTACCTTCTACAACGTTTTGCTCACCCAATTTGGTACTGTTTGCCCAGAACTCGAGTTTGCTTGCACCCGCACCTTCGACACCCGTAATGATGTCAACATTCGTACCTGTGTAAACCACTGAGTTTTGAGCAGGCGCTAAAATATCCAGTGAAAATTCTGGTGGAGGAACCACTTCGCCATCCACTTTCACCACAACAGAATTCTCAAACGCATTCAGATCTGTCAGTTCACCACCGAAAGAGATAGTCAATGCCGCAGATTCACCAGAGGCCAGCTCACTATCAACCCAAGAGCCTTCTGGGAACGTCAATGTCACGGCGTTCAATACCCCATCCGCTTGCGTCGTATGAGAGATTTCCCATGATGGGTAAGAAAGATGGTTCGACGCCCAGTTGATCTCGTTAATCGCTACTGGCAATAAAAATTCGATCACAGCTTCACGCATGTCTGCGCTATCTGAGCTCGTGTTTGTGATATCTAGCTTATAGGTGCTCCAGTATTCACTTTCTGACTGAGCTATCGCATCAGTACTGAACTCACTAGCCATGGCTTGTGAAATTGGATTCAACAATAAGCCAGAGCAAAGCATTGTTAGCCCTAACGCGCGATATCCAATAGAGTGAATCTGTTTAGCACTGCTCTTTCTTAGATACATACTTGATTCCTTAGCTTTATATTAATTATTTTATTTCTGCAATAAACCTGCAATGGGAAATTCATTCCCCCCGTTGCAAGCACACTTAATTTACACGGGAAATTAACCAGAAATGAATTAAATTTTTACTTATTGAATAAATGTCAAAATTTATTTAATTATGAGATAAAGCCCAAAATTTCGGAAAATACAATTGTGTAAGGTCCCTTCAAATTACCACCCTTAGAGTAAGCTAAATTAGGCTAAACCAATTTAGAAAAGAGAGGAACGATTAAATTAACCTGGATAAGAAAAAGTCTTGCCAACATAACTAACAGACAAAGATACTGAATTAAACACAAATATAACAACAACTTAGACAAAATCCACTCATCTAAAAGCATCTATAAGTATAATAACTCTCATACGAACCATGAAGTCTATTTGAGCCTGTAATTTAAATTGTGTATCTGCTTATAATTAAGCCAGTCATGGCTAAGG